>NZ_JAPWCL010000009.1:0-92577 GCF_041433955.1 Pauljensenia sp. 20925_1_25
ATTTTGACCCTTAACCCTTCGCTGGACGATACGTGCTGAAACATAAAGAACCCGGTCCCTGTCGGGACCGGGTTCTTGGTGGTAGCGGGGACAGGATTTGAACCTGCGACCTCCGGGTTATGAGCCCGGCGAGCTACCGAACTGCTCCACCCCGCGTCGGTGGTTAAAACTTTACCACCTGAATCAACCGAGGTCAAGCAAAGCAGTCGTGAGCTAGGTCTCCAGATGCGGCGGCACTGGACGTCGCCTGAGGCGCACTCATTGATCATCCTTCCGCGTGTGATTCTGTCACGCCCGATTGCTCGAGCGACACTGCACGCTCCGGAGCGCGCGTCTCCATCCTAGAGACGGCAAGCGCCCGGCCCACAGCCCTTGAGGGTGCGAAGCCGGGCGCGCCGGTAAGGGAACATGGGCCTATGAGCCGCTCTGCGCCTCCGCGGAGGGAGACGGCGACGGCGTTGCGGCACCATCTGTGGGCGACGGGGTCGGACTCGGCGTCGCCGCGGCACCGGACGAAGTGGTGCCGAGCGCCGTCTGCGCGGCCTCAGCGCGCGTGAGCGCATCGTGCAGGCGAGTCTGTGCCTCACCGTAGGCGATCCAGTCCGACTTGCTCATCGCGGCGTCAGCGTCACGCATCGCCTGCGCAGCATCGGTGACGGCCCGGCTCAGTTGCACCGCAGGATCGCCCGAAGCGGGCGCACTGGACTGTCCCCCACCGCCGCCCGTCGGCGTGGAGGGCGCGGGCGTCGTGGAAGTCCCATCGTCGGCGACCAGCTGGCGCAGCGATTCCTCGAGGGTGGGCGCGAAGCCGACCTTGTCGCCGAACGCTGTCAGCACCGAGCGAAGCACGGGGTAGGACGCCGATCCGGTGCCCTGGACGTAGACGGGCTGGACGTAGAGCAGGCCGCCGCCCACCGGCAGGGTCAGGAGGTTGCCTCGAATAACGGTCGAGTCGGCCTGGTTAAGCAGGTTCAGCTGGGTGGCAATCTTCTCGTCGGAGTCGTACTTGTTCTGCACCTGGCCGGGGCCGGGCACGGTCGTCGACGAGGGCAGCGCGAGCAGGCGCAGCTTGCCGTAGCCCTCGCGCACCTGACCCGGCGTGTTGCCCGTCTCGGAGTCGACCGCGAGGAAGCCAGCCATGGCCTCGCGACGCCCCTCGCCGCCGCCACCGGGCACGAACACGGAGGTCAGCGAGAACTCGGCACTCTCCTGTCCGGGCATCTGCATGGTCAGGTAGTACGGGGGTTGCAGCGAGGTCGGTGCGGACACGGGATTGCCGTTGGCGTCCACACGCTGCGAGGATGAGGAAGCAGAGGCATCCCCGTACGTCGAGGTTTCCTCGGCCAGGCGCCAACGGTCACCGCCCGAATAGAAGCCGGACGCGTCGGTCACATGGTAGGTGGCCAGCAGGTTGCGCTGGACCTTGAACATGTCCTCGGGGTAGCGCAGGTGGCTCATAAGATCGCCGGAGATAGCGGACATGGATTCGACGCTGCCGGGGTAGATCTTCTCCCAGGTACGCAGGATCGGATCCGTCTCGTCCCAGCGGAACAGACGCACGGAACCGTCGTAGGCGTCGACGACGGCCTTGACGGAGTTACGCATGTAGTTGATCTTGTTGTTCTGGACGTACTGGCCCATTTGCGTGGACTGGGAGTCCACGGTCGCGTCCGAGAGGGACTCGTGCTGGGCGTAGGGGTAGTTGTTCGTGGTCGTATAAGCGTCGACCACCCACACGAGGCGTTTGTCGGTCGAGGGGTCCCCGTCCATATCGACAACCGCCGGGTAGGCGGACTGCTCGAGCGTCAGGTAGGGAGCAACCTTGGCTACGCGCAGCAGCGGGTCGCGGTCGTAGAGGATCTGCGAGGCCTCGTTCGTCTGGGAGGAGAAGAACAGGTCGGTGGAGCCGAACTTGATCGCGTACAGGAGCTTGTTCCAGGTATTGCCCACGGAGGGGCCGCCGTTGCCGGTGAAGGTCGTGGAGACCTGGCCACCGACGGCAGTGTCATCCGGATAGTCGAGTTCCTGGGGAGCCGCGCCTTCGGGCGCACCGACGATCGAGTAGTTGGGAGAACCCGGGCTGAAGTAGACGCGCTCCTCGTATTGTCCCATCTCACCGACGGAGGGCACGGACTGCTCCCAGTAGGAGGGCAGTCCGTCGCTGGTCAGCTGGTTACCGTAGGCGGCGACCGCGCCGAAGCCGTGCGTGTAGACGGTGTGCTGGTTGACCCACGTCTGCTGCTCGGCGGACAAGCCGTTCAGGTTGAGTTCGCGCACCGAGATGACGGTGTCGCGGCGCTCGCCGCCCACGTTGTAGCGGTCGACCTTCATGCCGGAGTTGAAGCCGTAGTACAGGCGGGATTGCTGGAGCTGCTGGACGGTCTTCGTGATGACCTTGGGGTCGAGCAGGCGCACCTGAGAGGTCAGGGTGTCGTTGTCGAATTGGCCAGCCGAGGCCGTGGTGGCCGCGTCGTAGTTCGTCTGGTAGTCGACGTCGTCGAGGCCGTAGGCAGCCAGGGTCGCGTCAATGTTGCGCTGGATGTAGGGGGATTCGAGGGTGCGCTGGTTGGGGCGCACGCGGAACTGCTCGATGAGGGCGGGATAGGCACCACCCAGGATGAGCGCGGCAACAACGGTGACGGCCACGCCGGTGACGGGCAGGCGCCACGTGCCGCGGAAGGCTGCGACGACGAAGAGGACGGCGACCAGGAAGGAGATGACCGCCAGGATGGAGTGGGCGGGCAGCTTGGCGTTGATGTCGGAGTACATGGCACCGTGGATGGAGCCGGAGTCCTGGGTGAGCAGCTCGTAGCGGCCCAGCCAGTAGTTGATCCCAATGAAAATGGACAGGGTGGCCGCCATGAGGCCGGTCTGCAGGCGCGCATGCTTGGAGGCGTGGGGGCGCGGGGCCAGGCGGATCGTCCCGTACAGGTAGTTGACGACCAGGGCGGCGGCCAGACCAATGCCGGTGACGCTCATCAGGAAGGAGACGAGCACCTTGATCGCGGGCAGGACGAACACAAAGAAGGAAATGTCCAGGCCGAACTGGGGGTCAACCTGATGGAAGGAGGAGGCGTTGAGGAATTGCAGGAGCGTACGCCACTCGGTGGCCAGCCGTGCGCCATTCGTAAAGCCGAAGAAGAGGGCGACCCCCCAAAAGGCCGCGCGCCGCACGGGCTCGAGGGCCTCCTGGTAGGCGCGCAGCGACGCTGAGGCCTGCCCGCGCGTAGAGGATGCGCGGTGACGGTAGGCGTAGGCCATGGAGAAGTACAGCAGGCCGGTCGCAACCAGCAGGCCGAGCACGAAGAGGCCGATGTGAGCCCCCCACTGGGTGAGGATGACGCGAGTCGCGCTCATCTGACGGAACCACAGGATCTCCGTCCAGACGATGGAGGCACCGTAGATAACGCCGATGATGGCGATGAGCGCACCAACCGTGATCGTACCGGGGCCGGGCTTGCGCAGCTTCACCTCGACGTGTGGCGTTCGCGGCCCTCGTGGGTGGCGTGGCTCATCGGATCCGAAGACCGAAAATGGGAAGCTCACAGCAATCCTCTCTGCTAAACCGAAAGCTATGTCCCAGTCTACCGGCGAGCACGTTGTTCTTCGTTGCTGTTTTGTCCGCTCTCCGTGAGATTATGGGCTTATGACAGTTGAGATGATGCCGAGTGCGCGACAGATTGCGCTGGCCAACGTGGTTGTTGATATTGAAAAGGGTGCCGCCCGGGTCGGGTGGGATCATGCGCCGTCGATTTACGCGTTGGTTCCCACGGCGATGCTGCTCGCCGACCCGAATCTGCCCGCAGACATCGCGGAGCAGCTCCGCGGCGGGTGGGATGGCTCGGAGGATCACCTGAGCGCGATTATTCAGGAGGATCTGGACACCGACGACATCGAGCAGGTGCTTGCTCATCTGGCGTGGCCCGAGGCCGTCCCGGGTGCCGCGCTCACGGTTGAGCGCATCGTGGTTCCCCCGGAGGTCGAGGATGAGGCCCCCGAGGATCCCGAGGAGGCCCTCGAGTTCATTTCGAACCACCCCGCGCGTACGGACGTGCGCCTGGCCGTAGGCGTTATGCGCACGGGCGAGTCGTGGTGCGCACTGCGCACGCGCGCTTTCGACTCCGACGATAAGGTCGGGCAGGGCTCCGTCCTGGTTCCCGCACTGGTCGATGCTCTGCGCGCGTCCCTCGAGCCGGTGACGGACGAGCAGGCCTGACCACAGAGCGGCCCCGGCCTCGTTCCTTGGGTGACAGGGACGAGGTCGGGGCTCAGTTCTCCCCTCAGCACACGCGGCGGGAGCGAAGGAAGCGTTACTGGCAGGTCGGCAGGGTCGCCCCGTTACCTTCCGCGATTGTAGCGACGGCCGTGGCGGCCTCGGACAGGTTGGAGACCTTCACGACGTTCAGGCCATCCGGGACATGCCCGACGACCTCGGAGCAGTTCTCAGCAGGGGCCAGGAACCACTGGGCACCGTCGTCGTGCGCACCCCACAGTTTCTGTTGAATGCCGCCGATTGCGCCGACCTGGCCGTCGAAGGACATCGTGCCGGTGCCCGCGATCGCGTTGCCACCGGTCATGTCGCCCGGGGTCAGGCGGTCAATGATGCCAAGGGAGAACATCATGCCGGCGCTCGGACCACCCACACCCTCCAGGTTGAAGGAGATATCAACGGGCAGGGAGGGATCCACGGTCAGGTAGATGCCGAGCTTCGAACCCGGCTCGGTCGCAGAGACGGCGATCGAGTCGAAAGACAAGTCCTGGGTGACGCCATCGCGCTCGACCGTGACCGTCATGAGGCTCCCCGCGGGCACGGTCCGCATGAGTGTGAAGGGCGTGGAGGCGCGTGTAATGTCGTGGCGCGTGCCGTCGGGGGTCGTGATCGCCAACAGGATATCGCCTTCCTGGACGATGCCCTCCGCGTTGGACCCTTCCGTCGTGCCCGCAATCGTCACAGTCGCCGGGACGTCCCAGCCGAGGTACTCGAGGGCCGCGACCTGAGAGGTCGTCTGCGAGTTACGCATCATGGCGGACTGCGCGTCGCTCACCTTGTCCTGGGTGGTTCCAGCAGGATAAACAGACTCGTAGTCGGTGATCTTGGAGTGGGGGTCGAAGTAAGCGCCCACCAGCTGAGCGAAGTTCAGACGGTTTCCGGGGCCACCCGCCTCGGAGACCGTGACCATGCGCAGCTGGCCCTGGCCGGGCTTCGCCTTGGCGGTGACCGACGCCGACTGGGCGTCGTCGAGCTGCACTTCCTCCCCCGTCGTGGGGTCAGTGCCCTCGATGGCGATCATCGGTTCACCATTGGCGGAACCCAACACGTTAAAGGTCGGCCCGGGGCTGGAGACCACGAAGGGGACGGGCACCCAGAAGAGTATCACCGCCATCGCAACCAGAGCGATGAAGGCCGTCGCCAGCCGCCAGCTCACAAGCGGGGCGCGTTCTTCCCGGTCCCCCTCCTGGAGGGCGAGCGCGTCGTCGTGTGTCGAGGTCATCTCGGTTTCATTCACCGTGCAATTGTGTCGCACCGGCGTTTGACGCGCACGCCCACCCCTTATGCTCTTAGCGTTTTCGCAGGGTTTTGTCAGCCCGGATCAACGCCCGCCCGCTAGTCTGTGGCCATGAATGAGAACGAGTCTGGCACCCCCTTTGAGGATTTCCTGCGCTCCATCCTGGGAGACGAGGCAGCCGCCGAGGCCGCCCGCGCTCTTGAGGCCCAGGGCTTCGATCCGACGAACCTGCCTCCCGAGTTTTCCGACCCCGCTCGCATGCAGGCGGCCCTGGGTCAGTTCCAGTTCCTCATGAACACGACGGCCGGGCCGGTGAACTGGCGCGTCGTGGAAGACAGCGCCAAGCAGGCCGCTTACACGAGCGGCGACCAGGCCCCTACGGCGACCGAGGCCGAAGCAGCGCGCCAGGCGATGACGATCGCTGACCTGTGGCTGGACGCCGTCACGGACTTCGCGTCCGGTCCCGTCACCCGCGACGTGTGGAGCAAGGTCGCGTGGGTTGAGCACACGATCCCCACGTGGAAGCGCATCTGCGAACCCATAGCACTCAACGTGTCGCGCGCCCTATCCAGCGCGCTCTCCGAGCAGTTCGGCGAGGGCGGCGTCGATAGTGACGTACCTTTGCCCGACGGGATGGCGGCGATGCTGGGCAAGACGCAGGAGATGATGCCCCGCCTGTCGGCGATGATGTTCTCCGCGCAGCTCGCACGCGCCCTGGGCGCCCTGGCCGGCGAGTCGTTTGGCACCTACGACACGGGCATCCCCCTATCGGACACCTCGCACGCTGCCCTGCTGCCCCACAACGTCGCGCAGTTCGCCGACGGCCTGGACGCGCCCTTCGATGAGGTGCGCCAGTTCCTGGCTGTGCGCGAGGCTGCCCACCGGCGTCTCTTTGCATCCGTGCCGTGGCTGGAAGGTGACCTCGTGCGCGCGGTCGAGCGCTACGCGTCGCAGATCACGATCGACACGGAGGCCATTTCTGAGGCGGCCCGCTCGGTGGATCCCTCGGACCCCGCGTCCGTTGAGTCGGCGCTCAGCGGCGGCGTGTTTGCGTTGTCGATGACGCCCGATCAGCGCCGTGCTCTCACGCGCTTGGAAACCATGTTGGCTCTCATCGAGGGCTGGGTCGAGGTCGTCACTGCCCGCGCGACACTGCCTTACCTGCCTCACGCGGACGCGCTGCGCGAGATGATGCGTCGGCGCCGCGCGTCGGGCGGTCCCGCGGAGGAAATTCTCGGAACCCTGATGGGCCTGCAGATGCGCCCGCGCCAGGCGCGAGGAGCCGCGCAGATCTTCTCGCTCGTCGAGGCTGACGGTGGGCGTGACGCCCGTGAGGCCCTGTGGTCTCACCCGGACATGGTGCCCTCCGACACTGAGTTGGCGACGCCCGACACGTTCCTGACGCTGCGCCGAGCCGCAGCAGAGGAGGACGCGGATATCGATGCCGCCCTCACCTCGTTGCTTGACGGCACGCTCGGCTGGGCCGAAGGACTGGAACCCGGGGACGAGGCCGTGGCTGGTTCGAGCGATCAGGAGCACCAGTCCGAAGACACCTCACCGGACGATTCAGACAAGCGCGAAGCGGAATGATCTGACAAGTTTTCCACAGATTTTTTAAAACGCTGCGCCAGTGGTGCCCACAGGTTCATGATGATCTCAACAGGCATGAAACAAAGGAGATCGTCATGAACCTGGCACCCAATACGGCGGTCCTGTGGCGCGGCCCCGGAGTCGCCCAAGTCGGCGGGGACCGAACCCACCACGTCCTCATGGAGAACCTGCACGCAAGCGACCAGATCTGGCTGAGCAACCAGGCTCGCTCTCCCCGATCCCCCGAACCCGCCCAGGCCTCGCCGGAGCTCATCGCCAGGCTCAGCCGCGCTCATCTCATCGACGATGAGGACCGTCGCGTGCTCCTGCGCGTGGGGGTCCTCGGTGCGACACCCGGGACCGTCCTCGCGCTGCGGTCCCTCGTGGATACGCTGCGCCTCTCCCTGGCGGTCGATGCCGAACAGCAGGTGGACGAGGACTGGGACAGGGTCTTCGGCGGGTCCTTCACCGGCACGCCCCGCGCCCGCGCGCTACGACGCGATCTAGCGCCCCTGATCCCCTTGCCCCACCTGCACCTCCAAGGCGACGTCGACGTGGCGCTCGTGTCCGCCGACCGCGTCGTCGACCCCGGCATCCCCTTCGACCTGACAGTCCGCGACGTCCCGCACCTCATAGTGACGCGCGGCGAGCACTCCTATGAGATCGGCCCCTTCGTCATCCCGGGCGTCACCCCCTGCTTCCAGTGTTGTGAACACGCGCGGGCCGAGGCCGACCCCTATCGGCTCTCACATCTGCGTGAACTCATGAATTGGCCCCTCGGACCCCTATCCATGCTCGCCCACTACGCCGCCGCCCTGCGCATAGCGCGCCTGGTACGCGACTTCGCCTCAGGCGACCTCACCGCGCAGCTGTGCGCCGAGGTCGCCACCGTCGACGAGGACGGGACCATCACCGTCGAGCGCACCGTGCCCGCGCCCGAATGCGTGTGCGGAATCTGCGGGCTGGCCTGCTAGATCAGGCTCCCTCCTCGACGGTGACCTCTTCGCCGCGCACGAGAGCGAGGACGGGGGCCGCGAAGCGCTGCACTTTGACGTCTCCGATACCGCGGATAACGCGCAGCTGCGTCGTGTTCTTCGGCATCGCCACGGCGATGTCGCGCAGCGTCTGATCGGTAAAGACCGTGTACGGCGGCACGCTCGCCAGGCGGGCCACTTCGAGGCGCCACGCCTTGAGCCGCCCGAATAGCTCGATGGCCTGGGGCGAGGCCTCCTCCTCGAAAGCCTGGTTGAGCGCACGGGTGGAGGGACGCGCCTTCTTCTTCGGCGCGCCGACGCCCTGCGCGAACGATCCGGAGCGCCGTTCTTTAGGCCAAATACCGTCCAGGAGGCGACTGCGCTGACGCTTGCCCCGCCCATCCACGCCCCGCGAGCGCGCCCACGACAGGGTGAGAAGGTCGCGGGCTCGGGTGACGGCCACGTACAGCAGGCGTCGTTCCTCCTCGCGGGCTTCGGGGGTTTTCGCGTACGAGATGGGCAGCAGGCCCTCTGAGAGGCCAACCAGGAAGACTGCATCCCACTCGAGGCCCTTGGCGGCGTGGATTGTGGCCAGCTCGACGCCTTCCTTGTCGGGTTCGACCTGGTAGGCAATCCTCTCGTCGAGTTCGGCGACGAAGGCAGCCAGCGTGGGTGCCTGTGAGTCGTCGGCCCACCCGACGATAGCGTTCATATTCGACCAGCGCTCAGAACCCGCTTGGGCCGAAGGGGCCTCGGGAGACCAGCCGACGCCGGAGAGAACCTCGCGTACGACCTCTCCCACGGTTCCCTCTTCCGAGGCTGTGGCCGCGGCGCGCAGGCGCGAGATCGCGGTGCGCACGTCGTCGCGGGCAAAGAAGGGTTTTCCTCCGGCGACGGCCACGGGAATGCCGCGCGCGCCCAGGGCTTCCTCGAAGGCTTGAGATTGGCCATTGGTGCGCATGAGGACAGCAATGTTGTGGGGCTGGGTGCCGCCGGCGATGAGATCAGCGATCTGTACGGCGACTCCCTCGGCCTCGGCGTGGTCGTCCTCGTAGGTGCAGTATCCGACGTGCGCTCCCCCGTCGCGCTGGCTGGACAGGCGCACTGTGCCGTCGCGCTGGGTGGCGCGGGCGAGGACGTCGTTGGCCAGGGTCACGATCTGCGGAGTGGAGCGGTAGTCGCGCGTCAGTTCGACGATGCGAGCACCGGGGTGTTTGCGTCCGAACCCCGTCAGATAGACCGGGGACGCGCCCGTGAAGGAGTAGATCGTCTGCGCGACGTCGCCGACGACGCACACGTCGTGGCGACCACCCAGCCACAGGTCGAGGAGGCGCGCCTGGAGGAGGTTGACGTCCTGAAACTCATCGACCACGAAGGATCGGTACTGCTTGCGCACGATGGAGGCGACGTCGGCGCGTTCCTGCAGCATGCCACACAGGTAGATGAGGATGTCCTCGAAGTCGATGACTCCTCGTTCGTTTTTCGCGTCCTCATACACGTCGAGGAGGCGTGCCATGTCGAGCGCGTCCAGCCCGGCGGGTACGTCTCGTCCCAGGCGTTCCACGCGCGAGGCGTAGTGCGCGGCGTCGATCATCGAGACTTTCGCCCATTCGACCTCGGCGGCGATGTCGCGCACGTTCGTGCGGTCAAACGCAATGCCGAGGCGGGCGGCGGCGGCGGCGACAAGGGAGGCTTTGTGCGGCACGACGTCGGGCAGGGGACCGCCCACGACGGTGGGCCAGAAATGGCGCAGCTGGCGCAGCGCCGCGGAGTGGAAGGTGCGTGCCTGCGCCTTGGGAACCCCCAGCTGGGACAGGCGGTGTCGCATCTCGAAGGCGGCGCGCTGCGTGAAGGTCACGGCCAGCACGTTGGATGGGTCAAAAGCCCCGACGGTGGCCCCGTAGGCGATGCGGTACGTGATCGCCCGCGTTTTACCTGTGCCCGCGCCGGCCAGCACGGCGAGCGGGCCGGCCACCTGCGTGGCGACGGCGCGCTGATCGGGGTCCAGGGCGTCGAGCAGTTCCTCGGGGTTCATGCTCCCCATTGTTCCATTGCCCGCCCTCAGTTGCGTCCCGCGCCGTCCGGTCCGCTCGGCAGGTCGGTGCCATACCAGTCGGCGAGGAGCGCGTAGGCGATGGACGCGCGTCCGGGCGCGCTGATCTCCCCGGATTCGAGCGTGCGCGTCAGCTCCTCGCGGCTGTAGAAGCGTGCCCACTCGATCTCGACGCCGTCCGCCTGCGGGGTGGGGCGCGGCTGACGCGTGCGGGCACGGTATCCCATCATCTGCGAGCGCCCGAAGGGCCAGGGCTGGGTCGCGACGTAGGTGGGCGTCTCAATCTCGATGCCAACCTCCTCGGCTACCTCACGCGCGACCGTCACGTCCGGGGATTCCCCAGCCTCGACGTAGCCGGCGATGATCGAGACGAAACCCGGCTTCCACAGTGCGTTGTGCGCCAGCAGCACGCGCCCGTCGTGGTCCTGGACGAGGACGATAATCGCCGGGTCCTGGCGGGGGTACTCGACACGGTCACAGGCCGCGCAGCGGGCCGCCCAGCCGCCCGACTCCAGGGACACGGGCGAGCCGCATCGCCCGCAAAAATGGTAGGTGGCATGCCATCCGGCCAGCGCGACCGCAGTCAGGGCCACGGCGGCTTCGTCGCCGTCGAGCCTCCACCCGACCGCACGCAGGTGCTCCCAGGCGCCCTCTGCCTCATCCCGGCTCGTCTCGAGCGCAACAATCGGGCGGTCGCCCGCCACCCCAATGAACGAGGCCGTGGATCCCTCGAGCGCACGCGTGGCCTCGTCCCCACTCAGGCGTCGCAAAGTCGGCGTATCCGAGGACGATGCCACGGCCTCGTCAAGGAGGACGAAACCGGAGGAGTCAACAACGATGACATCGGCCTCACCGGCGCGCACGAGGGCGACCGGAGCCACGGAATCGCGCAGCGCAACAGCCGGATCGACGTGACCGCGGACGAGAGGTAGATCAAGACTCATAACTCCACGGTAACGCGGTGAGCTACCCTAGGCACTATGACAAACACTCCCCTGCGCGCCGATGGGCGCACCCCGTCCCAGCTCCGTCCCGTCTCCATTACCCGCGGTTGGTCGGGTACCGGCGAGGGCTCCGTTCTCATTGAGTTCGGCAACACCCGCGTCCTGTGTGTCGCCTCTTTCACTGAGGGCGTGCCGCGTTGGAAGCGCGACTCCGGCGAGGGCTGGGTGACCGGCGAGTACTCGATGCTCCCGCGCGCCACCGAACAGCGTTCCTCCCGCGAATCCGTCAAGGGCAAGGTGGGCGGGCGCACCCAGGAGATCTCGCGCCTCATTGGCCGCTCCCTGCGCGGCATCGTCGACGTGTCCGCGCTCGGTGAGAACACCATCGTCCTGGACTGCGATGTCCTGCGCGCCGACGGCGGCACCCGCACTGCGGCGATCACCGGTGCCTACGTGGCCCTGGCCGACGCGGTGTCTTGGGCGAAGGAACAGGGCATCCTCAAGCCCTCCACGACCGTCCTCACTGACTCGATCTCCGCGATCTCCGTGGGCGTCATCGACGGCACCCCCATGCTGGACCTGCCCTACGTCGAGGACGTGCGCGCGCAGACTGACATGAACGTCGTCCAGACAGGCGATGGCCGCTTCATCGAGGTGCAGGGCACCGCCGAGCACGCGCCCTTCAACCGCGACGAGCTGAACGAACTGCTGGACCTGGCAACGCTGGGCAACGCCCGGCTTGCCGCGGCCCAGAAGCTGGCGCTCGAAGCTCCCCTTATGGAGCGCGTCGAGGTGCGCCCGTGAGCGCGCGCTTGGTCTTTGCGACCTCCAACGCGCACAAGGTCAGCGAACTCGAGGCCATCTTGGCCCCCGCGTGGGAAGGCTTCGAGGCCGGCTGTGTGGCGCGCATGAGCGACTTCGACGTGGCTTCCCCGGTCGAGGACGGAGTGACCTTCGAGGAGAACTCCCTGATCAAGGCCCGCGCGTTGGCACGTGCCACCGGCCTGGCGGCCATCGCCGACGACTCCGGTATCACGGTGGATGTACTGGGTGGTGCACCCGGCATCTTCTCCGCGCGTTGGTCCGGCTCCCACGGGGATGACGAGGCGAACCTGCGCCTGCTCCTTGATCAGCTCTCCGATGTGCCCGACCGCCACCGCGGTGCCGCCTTCGTGTCGGCGGCTGTCCTGGTAACGCCGGATGGGCGCGAGTTCGTCGAGCGCGGCGAGGTGCGCGGCACGCTGACGCGCTCCCCCCGCGGCGAGGGCGGATTCGGCTACGACCCGATCTTCGTCCCCGAGGGCTTCGAGGTCACAACCGCACAGATGAGCGCCGAGCAGAAGAATGCGATCAGCCACCGCGGCATCGCCTTCCGCGCGCTCATGCCCCACATCGTGGAGTACCTGCGCGGCTAACCCCCAACATGATTGTTCCGGGCACCCAAGGGGTGTCCGGCACTTGTGTACGCCCGGCGGGCGCTCCATCAGCGGGCGACGAGGTTCCCGAAGAAGGGGCGGTCCATCGAGTACTGCAGCGGGTTGCGCTGTTGGCGCATTCTGCTGTGATGGGCGAGGCGTTGAAGGAGTGATGTGACGAAACGAGACATTGTGTGCTCCTCTTTGAGTACCGTGCGATGGATCTGTCACCGCATCATGCTCCTATGATCCCCCTTTTTCTCGTCTCTTTCCATCGATTCTCTCTAATTTTTCAGTGAAGCGTTTCTTACAGACTTTTCCTTGAGATACGTTGACACAGTATTGACTGTTCACCCATCCAGTTCTTAATTAATCCGGAAGGAACATACGCGCGCGGGGGCGACCCCAGCCCGCCCCCACACGCTCCGCGTCAGCGTGCGCGCGCCAGGTGCTGACGCCGGGGAAGGAATCGCCGCACGTCGAAGAAGCGCACGACCTGAAGAAGACGGCGTACAAGGCGGTCGCGCACACGCCAGATCATGGTGAATCCGACACCGATAAAGATGGCGTTGGTCAGGAAAGACGGCCACGCACCCGTGGATGCGCATGCCAGGGCCAGGAGGATGCAGCTGGACGCATTCAACGTGTGGTAGCGCAGAGAGTCGGGAGCGAAGCGCTTGGTGGAGACGAGGTAATAGGCGGCGATGGAGGCGGCGGCACCAACCCATCCGAGGATCACGATTGCCAGGTGCGAGATGGTCATGGCACTCATTGTCCACCTTCCAGTAGTCAAGCACAATTGAATGGTTCTATAGTTATCTTGCAGTTTCACTTAACGATGGAGTGCTCATGGACATTGATCCTCGCCGCCTGCCGTTCCTCCTGTCGGTCGCACGCGAAGGCGGCATCGTGGCTGCCGCGGACATCCTCATGGTCTCCCCCTCGGCGGTCTCTCAGCAGATCCAAAAGCTTGAGGAAGAAGTGGGCCTCAAGCTCGTCGAGCGCACGACGTCCGGGGCGATCCTGACCCCCGCCGGCACCATCGTCGCCGAGGCCGGCGAACGCATCAACGCCGACATCGCCGAAGCTCTCAAGGCCCTGAGGCCACTAACCGGCCAGGTGACAGGCACGGTCACACTGGGGGCATTCCTGACGATCTGCCGCTCCACCCTGATCCCGGCGCTGCCCGACTTGGAGGAGGCTCTGCCCGGCATCGACCTGCGCATCGAGGAAACGGAGGAGACCCCCGGCATGGCAGCCCTGCGCACGGGACGCTTTGACATCCTCGTCATCGAACGCGACGAGGACCCCGGTTTGCCCCCACGCGGATACACGGACATTCCATTCATTGACGAACCGTGGGTGTTGGTCACCCCTGATTCCGCTCCCCCGATCCGTTCCATTGAAGACCTCGCGGACCTGACGTGGCTGCGCGTCAGCCCGGGTTCCAGCGGAGACCACGTCATGCGCCGCATCACCAAGGCGTTCCCGGACACCAGCTGGGCACCCCACCTGTACACCACCTACGAGGCCGCCCGCTCCCTCGTGCGCGCCCGCGCGGGTTCGACGATCCTGCCGGCAATGGCGCTCGCCGGTGCCCACAGGACTGGTATGCGGATCACCCCCCTGCCGTCGCTGGGTACCCGCAAGATCCTGCTCCGGCACAAGAACCACGGGTGGAGCGAGGGCGGTGGCCCCGCGCGCGTCGTCTCCTTCCTCACTGAATGGCAGCGCCACAACTCCTACGCCGCCCAGGCGGACTGAGCGCAACACCGTCGCCCCGGCCTCGTACGAACAAGGCCGGGGCGACGGTGAATTAGAAGGAAACGACCATCCGCGCTTCTGCGAAGTCGAGGGGACCCGACCACGTCTGACGAATCTCCGAGGCCACCCGGGATTTTGGGGTCCACGGCTGGATGTGGGTGGCGATCATGCGGCCCACACCCGCGCGCGTGGCAAGAGTGCCCGCGCGGATTCCATCCATATGCATGTTGGGTTCGGTCTCATCCGAGGTGAAGCCCACCTCGCTGAGGAGTACATCGGCCCCGCGCGCGCCCTCAATAATCGTGTCGCACAGGTCGGTGTCACCCGTATAGAACAGGACGACGCGGCGCGCAGGATCCTCCTCCGACGGGCCCTCGATGCGAAGACCGAAAGACTCCACGGGGTGCAGGGCACGGAACGGCTGGATCGTCATCGGACCAACATCGTAGGTGTCGCCCAGGCGAAGCTGCGTGAACGCAAACTCCCCCTCGTAGGACTCACCCTCAGGTGCGCCCTCGATCTGACGCACACGGTGAAGCGTCTCGCCCGGCCCGAACAGGGACATGGGCCGAATCGCGCACGAACCCGGCCCCCACTTGCGGTACACCTGCAGCGAGATGATGTCGCCCATGTGATCGGCATGGCAGTGAGACAGCGCCAGGGCATCCAGCTCGCACGGGCACACGTGAACCCACAGCGCGCCAAAGGAGCCGGGCCCCATGTCGCACACGAGCGAAAAGGTACGCTCGACCCCCGAGAAGGGATCAACGCCGCGCGCCTGCACCAGGTAGGAAGACGCGGGAGACTGCGGGCCCGACATGGAACCTGTCGCGCCAATAACGGTCAGCTTCACGCGATTCCCCCACCGGTGTTGACTTGGGACACCGTGCCCACCTCGGGTCCCAGGAAGCGACGAGCCAGGAGCGGGAACGTGTCCGACGCGCCCGTCGCCAGGAACTGATGCTGCGGACCCTTGCCAGCGGGCCACGGGTCGTGCAGGAGGCCGCGATCCACCAGTTCGTTGTAGGTGACGTTCGCGGTCGCCTCCGAGGAGGTCACGAGCGTGACGCCTTCACCCATGACGCGGCCGATAACGCCCGTCAGCAGCGGGTAGTGCGTGCATCCCAGGATCAGGGTGTCCACGCCCGCGTCCTTCAGCGGTGTCAGGTACTCGCGGGCAACGGATTCGATCTCCTCACCCGTAGTCACCCCGGCCTCGACGAACTCGACGAAAGCAGGGCACGCCTGCTGGCTCACGGTCAGACCGGGAACGGCGGCGAGCGCGCGCAGGTACGCCTCGGATTGGATGGTCGCCTTCGTACCGATCACGCCGACGTGATGGTTGCGCGTGGCGATGACGCTCTGGCGCGCCGCAGGCGTGATGACCTCAATGACGGGGATGCCAGCGTCGATCCAATAGCGCTCGCGCGCGTCCGCGAGCGCGGCGGCCGTGGCCGTGTTGCAGGCAATGACCAGGGCCTTGACTCCGCGCGAGGCCAGCTCGTCGAGGGCGGACAGGGTCAGCGAGCGCACCTGCGCGATCGCACGCGGACCGTAGGGCGTGTGCTCGGTGTCGCCCAGGTAGATGATCTCTTCGTCGGGCAGCTTATCGATGACCGCACGGGCTACCGTCAGCCCACCCAGGCCCGAGTCGAAGATTCCGATCGGGGCGTTATTCATGTACTCGACCTTATTCCTTACTGAGATTTATTCACGGCGTCCAGCAGTGAGTCCTGCCACCACGTGACGAGCATGTAGATCGCGGCGACCGTCTGCGCGCGCTCCCCGGTCGGCTCACTCATCGCCAGTTCTTCGATGCGCTGCGCGTCGGATTGATCGGATAGCTCCAGCTCACCGGCCAAGCCCAACCGAATATCGTTGAGCGCTGCGAGCCACTTCCACACCCCGTTCCGGGGGATCACGAGTGTGTCTCCACCCCCGTACGTGATGTGTTCAAGATCGCTCACCATCGCGCGTAGCCGCACGGACTTTTCGGTGCGCAACAGGTCCTCGGTGAGGGCGCGCATCCGCGCAGCGTCCTCGTCGTCGTCACTCATGGAGGGCAGCAGCATGCGCAGGCTGCGCTCGCGTGGAGCTTCCCTGCGCTGTTCGGTTTCGGTGGCGGCGTTGATCATTGACGAGGTCGTGGCGAAGTCGCCGGGATCGTCGAGGACCACGAGGACCTCGCTGGCGAGTTGGCGCAGGAGGAGGGCTTCGCCGCGGCTCATCGATGAGGAGAAGCCGCCGTCGCGATAGGCGAAGGCTTCCATGGGGTCAGTCCCTGTCCTCTTCGATGGTGGCGTGCAGACCGTAGGAGTGCATGGCCATAACGTCGGCCTCGACGCGCTCGCGCACGCCCGTGGACACGGTCGCCCGCCCGCGCGTGTGGACCGCCATCATGAGTTCTTCAGCGCGGGAGGTGGAGTAGCCGAAGTACTCGCGAAACACGGCAGTGACGTAACTCATGAGATTGACCGGGTCGTCCCATACGACGGTACGCCAACGGGGCACGGAGGTGGAGGCCTCGTGCGTGCGCGGTACCGGTTGGACGATCATGCTCATATGTCAACCCTAGGTCCAAATGAGCGACCATGGAAGAGAATTCGCGTGCCGGTGACACGCTTCTCAGGGTAGGCTCACAGTATGCCTGCATCGACATCTACTTCATTGCTGACTGATATGTACGAGCTCACGATGCTCGACGCCGCCCTCAAGGATGGCACCGCGCATCGTCGCTGCACGTTTGAGCTGTTCGGGCGCCGCCTGCCCGCCACGCGTCGCTTTGGCGTCGTGGCCGGTACCGGTCGCATTCTCGAGGCCCTCGAGCGCTTCGAGTTCGACGCCGAGCAGATCGACTGGCTACGCGACCAGGGGATCATCTCCGAGGAGGCCGCCCAGTTCCTGACAACGTGGCGTTTCTCGGGCGACATCTGGGGCTACGCCGAGGGCGAGTGCTATTTCTCCGGTTCGCCCCTGCTCACCGTTGAGGGCACCTTCGCGGACTGCACGCTCCTGGAGACGCTGCTCCTGTCGATTCTCAACCACGACTGCGCGGTGGCCTCGGCAGCCTCGCGTATGACGATCGCGGCCCACGGTCGCCCCTGCATGGACATGGGTGCGCGCCGCGCCCACGAGCGCGCCGCAGTCTCCGCCGCGCGCGCCGCCATCATCGGTGGCTTCCAGGGTACCTCCGACCTCGAGGCGGCCAAGCGCTATGGGATCCGTTGCATTGGCACGGCCGCCCACGCGTTCACGCTCCTGCACGACACTGAGCGCGATGCCTTCGATTCCCAGGTCGCCAAGCTGGGCGCTGGCACGACGCTGCTCGTGGACACCTACGACATCAGGCAGGGCGTCATTAACGCGGTTGAGGCCGCGCGCGCTGCGGGCGGCGAGCTGGGCGCGGTGCGCCTGGACTCGGGCGACCTGGTTGCCCAGGCGTTCAAGGTGCGCGGACAGCTTGACGCGATGGGTGCCACCTCGACCAAGATCACGGTGACCTCCGACCTGGACGAGTACGCGATCGCCGCCCTCGGCGCGGCCCCCGTGGATTCCTACGGCGTGGGCACCAAGCTGGTGACGGGCTCGGGTGTGCCGACGGCCGCCCTGGTCTACAAGGTCGTTCAGCGTGAGGATTCCAACGGCGAGACTGTGCTTGTCGCCAAGAAGGCCGAGTCGAAGTCCACGGTCGGCGGTCGCAAGGTCGCCGGTCGTGTCCTGGGCGAGGACGGCTACGCGACCGAGGAGCTCCTGCTCGTCGGCACCTCCTTCGAGGAGGGCCAGGCTCTGCTGGCCGAGCGTGGTGCCCGTCCGCTGCAGGTCCAGCTGGTTCGCGGCGGCCAGATCGACGCCGACGCCTGGGGTTCCGAGGCCCTGTCGCGCGCCCAGGAGCGCCACCTGCGCGCCCGCAACGAACTGCCCTACCAGGCGTGGCGCCTGTCCGAGGGCGAGGCTGCTATCCCCACGCGCTACGAAAAAGTCGACTGACCCCAGCTCGACGTATGACGAAGCCCTGGCCTCGTCCTTCTCAATCGGAGGGACGAGGCCAGGGCTCGGTCGTTGAATCAGCGTACCCGGGTGCGCGGTGGGGCGTCAGTGGCGGCCGACGAACCACTCGCGCAGCAGAGCGATGCGCGCTTCGATCTGCTCGGTTGTGGCCTGGGCGACCTCGGGGCCGCCGCAGCGCGAGCGCAGGCGCGAATGGATGGTCGCATGGGTTTCGCCCGAGCGGCGAGACCAGGTGGAAACCAGATGCTGGAGTTCCTTGCGCTTGGCGGCGCGCAGCTTGTGGGCGGGAATACCCGCATTCTCCTCGCGCATTTTCTGAGCGGCGCGGGTCTTCTTTTGGGCGGCGACCTGACCCGCCTGGCGGGCGCGTAGCAAGGTCGTCACCTGATCGGCGTCCAGGAGGCCGGGAATGCCGAGGTATTCCTGCTCTTCCTCGGAGCCGACCTCGGCACCCGTACCCCACGCGGCACCGTCGAAGAGGACGCCATCGAACTCAGCGTCGGCACCCAAGACCTCGAATTGGGAGAGCAGGTCGGACGATGCCTTTTCCTCGCGGTTTGCGACCGCAACCATGGCATCCTCGGGGTTCCACATGTCGTCTTCGCTGGCTTCCTCGCGCCTGGGACGGTCCAGCGCATGGTCGCGCTCGATCTCCATGCTGCCAGCGAGGGTCAACAGCGGCACGACGGAGGGGATGAAGACGGTCGCGGTTTCGCCGCGGCGACGCGCACGCACGTAGCGGCCGATCGCCTGGGCGAAGAAGAGGGGCGTGGAGGCGTTCGTCGCGTAGACACCGACAGCCAAGCGGGGGACGTCGACGCCCTCGGACACCATGCGCACAGCGACCATCCACTTGTCGGGGGAGTCCGCAAACTCGGAGATACGATCAGATGCATCCGCGTCGTCGGACAGAACGACCGTCGGCGCCTTGCCGGTGATGAGGCGCAGGTGGCGAGCGTAGGCGCGTGCGTGGTCCTGATTCGAGGCGATGACGAGACCACCCGCATCGGGCACCGTGCGGCGCACCTCCTCCAAGCGTAGGTCAGCGGCGCGCAGGACGGCGGGGATCCACTCGCCTGTGGGGTCGAGCGCGGTGCGCCAGGCCTGCTTCATCATGTCCTTGGTGAGGGACTCGCCCAGGCGGGCGCTGACCTCGTCGCCCGCGTTGGTGCGCCAGGCCATCTGTCCCGAGTAGGACATGAACAGGACGGGGCGCACGACGCCGTCCTTGAGGGCGTCACCGTAGCCGTAGGTGTAGTCGGCACGCGAGCGTCGGATGCCTTCCTCATCCTCCTCGTAGGTGACGAAGGGAATCGGCGACGTGTCGGAACGGAAGGGCGTACCCGTCAGAGCCAGGCGACGCGTCGCATCCGTGAAGGCCTCGCGCACGCCATCGCCCCACGACAGGGAGTCGCCGGCGTGGTGGATCTCGTCGAGGATGACGAGGGTGCGATAGGCGCGGGTACGCGCCGCGTGGACCGCCGGATTAGAGCCGATCTGCGCGTAGGTGACGGCCACGCCGTCGAAGTGGGAACCGGCCACGCCCTGCGAGTTCGTGAAGTCGGGGTCGATGTGGATGCCGAAGCGTGCGGCGCTCGAGGCCCACTGGCCTTTGAGGTGCTCGGTGGGGCACACGACGGTCAGTTTATCGACGACGCCGCGAGCGATCAGCTCGGTCGCAAGCGTGAGGGCGAAGGTCGTCTTACCCGCGCCCGGGGTCGCGACCGCCAGGAAGTCGCGCGGGGAGGACGCCATGTAGCGGTCCAAGGCAGCAGCCTGCCAGGCGCGCAGCCTGCCAACAGGTGCGCGCCGGGTCGTCTCGCTCACTTGTCGGAACCCTTTCCGCCGTCGGAGAAAGGCCAATTGCGCCCGTTCTTCCCCATCGAGTCACGCAGCTCCTTGCAGGTGGGGCACACCGGGTACTGCGACGCGTCGCGGGTAGGGATCCACACTTTGCCGCACAGGGCGACGACAGGCTGGCCCGTCACCATCGAAGAGTTTGCCTTGTCCTTGCGCACGAAGTGAGCGAAGCGATCGCCGTCACCGTCGGTGCGCTCCTTGCGGGTCTCAGTACGCTCCAGCAGGCCGGTCGAGGACGCGGTGGAAGGGCCGGAGGGCGCGGAGGGGCCGGTGGGTTCGTCAAGGGCGTTACGCATGGGGTCCATTGTACGACCCGGATGGGCGTGAAGGTGGGAGGCCGCGTGCGCCGGGAGCGAAGCGTCAGGGGCGACAGAGCCCCGGCCTCGCGTGGGCGAGGCCGGAGCAGGGGGACGCGGAAAACTATCTCACAGGTGTTCCTTCTCCCAGACCTCCTTGTAGAAGTCTGCGAGTTCGAGCTTGGAAGCGGCGGCCTCATCGAGGAGCACGGTGACGTCGGGGTGGTGCTGGAGGATGGACGCGGGCCAGCGCTGAGTCACGCCGCCCTCGATCATGGCCTTGACTGCATCCGCCTTACCCGCGCCTGTGGCGATGAAGATGTGGGCGCGCGAGTCCATGATCGTGCCCAGGCCCTGGGTGACGCAGTGCGTGGGGACCTGGTCGATGTCGCCATCGAAGAAGCGTGCGTTGTCACGGCGGGTCTGCTCGGTCAGGACGCCCACGTGGGTGCGCGAGGCGAGGGTGCCGCCGGGTTCGTTGAAGCCGATGTGGCCGTCGCTTCCGATGCCGAGGACCTGGATGTCGATGCCGCCGTCAGCCTTGATGGCCTCGTCGTAGGCGGCGGCACCTGCCTCGAGGTCATCGCACCAGCCGTCGGGGCCGTGGGCAGCTCCCTCGGGCATGTCGACGAGGTCGACGAGGTTGCGGTGGATGAAGTTCGCGTAGCCCTCGTAGTGGTCGCGGGGAAGGCCCACGTACTCGTCGAGGTTGTAGGAGCGAACCTGGGCAAAGGAGATCTGACCGGCCTGGTAGCGGCGCACGAGCTCCGCGTAGAGCTTCAGCGGCGAGGAACCGGTGGCCAGGCCGAGCACAAAGTTCGGCTTAGCGCGGTAGACCTCGAGGATGCGGTCTGCTGCGAGGGATGCGATCTGATCTTCGTCGTTGAAAATTCCAATTCTCATGTGTTTAACCTTACACTGCTGACGTCGATTTGTCAGACGAATCAAGGATGATTTTCCAAAAATGCGTGAGCCGAGTTATCCGTGCAGGGCGGCGACAATTCGCTCGACCTCGGCTTGATCGGTGCCGGAGGTCCCAGGCGCACGCATGTGGACCTCGCGAGCACCCGAGGCCGCCACGACCTCGGCAACATTGTGGGCGCGCAAGCCGCCCGAGACGAGGATGATGATGTCCTCTCCCCCGCGCTCAACCAAGCGCGCCAGCGCCTCGGGCTGAGCAGCCGCAGGGTGGCCGCCAGTCGTCAGCACGCGGTCATATCCCAGCTCCATGAGGACGTCGAGGCCCCGATCCTGATCGAGTACCTGGTCGAAGCCCCGGTGGAAGGTCAGGGGTGCGTCCTCGGCGATGTCGCGCAGTCGAGCAGCCGCCTCCACGTTGATGGACCCATCGTCCGCTAAAACACCAACCACGAAGCCCAGACGCACGGGAGACCCCCGACCAATGGCGCGCAGCGTCACGATATCGGAGGCGATACGGTCGACCTCTTCGCGCGAATGAACGAAGTTGCCGGGTCGCGGGCGCACGAGCACCTGGACGCCGCCCGCAGGGGCGACCTCAAGGGCGGCAGCCACCTCGTCGAAAGCGGGGGTCAGGCCCCCGCACGACAGGTCAGTGCAGATCTCGATCCGATCCGCTCCCCCATCGCGCGCGCGGCGCACACCCACAGCGTCTTCGACGCAAATCTCAACAACCGTCACGGCTGCCACCTTTCATAGCAGGTCGATCCGCCCACGCGGGCGGCCAGGATCGCGGCTCCCCAACGCCCGCCCGCTCCCCCGAGGGAGGCGCGGACGATCTCGGGTGTATCGCGGAACGTCAGCATCGAGGCACACTCCTCGCGCAGCGGTGCCAGCAGGTTCTCCCCCGCATGAGACAGGCCGCCGCCGATGATGATGCGCTCGACGTCGACGGTGAGCGTCATGTGGGTCAGCGAGAGGGCGAGAGCCCGCACGGCGGTCCCCCACACGTCGGTGGCCACAGGGTCGGTGCCAATTGCTTTCTCGATGGCCTTGGTGCCGATGTCCTCGCCGGTTGCCTGGAAGTATCGGCGTGCGATGCCCTTCGCGGAGGCGTAGACCTCCAGACACCCGCGCGAGCCGCACCGGCAGGACTCTCCCCCGGGGAAGATAGGCGCATGCCCGACCTCTCCGGCACTGAAGGTCGCGCCGCTCCACAGGGCGTCGCCGAGCATGAGGGCAACGGAAATACCGGTGCCGATCGGCATCATGAGGAAGGAGGAAGCCCCGCGCCCCGCACCGAGGAGTCCCTCGGCCAGGCCCGCGGCACGCCCGTCGTGCATGAGGGCCGCGGGAACGCCCGTCGCTTCCTCGACAGCGCGGGCGAGTTGAACGCCACGCAGCTCCAGGTTCGCCGCGTACACGACGGTTCCGTTGTCCTCATCGACGAGGCCGGGGCAAATCAGTCCGACACCCACCAGTCCCGGATGGGCATGAGCCAACCGGGAGCCGATGTCGCCCACCTGCTCGGCCACGGCCTCGCACCTTGTGGGTTCACTCCCCTGCGTGAGAATTGCGCCGGCCTCATCGACGATCATCCACTTGATGGAGGTGCCGCCGATATCGATACCCGCGAATACCGGCCTATCTGCCCCCTTGACGGTACTCATGGCACAACCACCTGAGCGTGCAGATCGGGATCTGCCATGTCCGGGTCGAAGGGGAACATCGGTCGGTCGATCTTGTGGTGGCCGAGGCGGATGAGGTCCTGGTCGACGCCACCGGGGGTCAGCGCCATGAGCCAGCCCTTCTGGGTCTCGTACAGGTCGGGCTCGAGGTAACCGATCTTGACGACGACGACGTCCGCGGCGGTGATGTCCACGCCGAGCAGCTCGAACTGGCAGTACATCGTGTACTGGTTGCGGTTCGTGGTGACGATGAAGCGCAGGCCGCCGGTGCGCAGCAGGGCGGTGTGGCCACCCATCGGGTCGTCGGCGAGAGCCTCGACCGTGGCATGCACGCTCAGGGTCCCAGGCTCGCGGGTGTCGATGTGTCCACCGACCTCGAGGTCTACCTCGGCACCCACGCCTGCATCCCACGCGACTGCGGCCGCGACGGGGTCGATAATCGAGGCATAGACAACGTCAAGCGTCGCCTCCTGAACGGGCTTCCACGCGAGCAGGGCCGCGAGCGCGACCGTCACGTCGTCGGCACCGCCGGCACCCGGGTTGTCGCCGGAGTCGGAGATAAAGAAGGGCTTGGGGCCCTCCTCGGCGGCGGCCAGGCATTCTTCCATGGAGGCGACGGGGGCAACGAATTCGAAGCGGTCGTGCACGTCCCAGAAATACTGGCCGATGCGCTCGGCCTGCTCCTTGACGAGGTCGGCGTCGTCGCCCGTCACGACGACCGCGCCCTTGCAGCGGGGTTGGTCGGCCCACGCGAAGCCGATCCAGATGGCGGCGTCGAGGATGCCGTCCATTTCTTCGATGGGGTCGATCATCTTGTAGAGGGACTTGGCGGGTTCGATGCGGGTCGAGGTCTTTTCGCCGGGCAGCAGGACGGGCACGTGGACGAGGGCCTTGACGGGCTTGGGTGCCCCGTTGAGGAGGCGCATGCCCAGGTTGTAGGCGGCGCGACGGCGCGACTCGAGGGCGTCCTCGTGGGGCGCGAGGCGGTAGCAGGTGAGGATGTCGCAGCCGTTGAAGAGGTCCTGGGAGACGTTTCCATGCAGGTCCATCGAGGCGCTGACCATCGGATCGGGGCCGATAACGTCGCGGATCGCGTTGATGAGGTCGCCCTCGGCGTCGTCCATGCCCTGGACGCTCATGGCACCGTGGATGTCGAAGAAGAGGCCGTCGAGGGGACCGGCCGCCGCGAGGCCTTCCAGGATCTCAGCCTTCCAGGCGTCGTAGGCACCGCGTTCGACGACACCGCCGGGCAGAGCTCGTGCGTGCAGGACGGGGATCCACTCGATCCGGGTGGCCCAGTCCTCGTCGCGCCAGTAGAAGCGGTCCATCAGCTCCTCACCGCGCGTGACGATAAAGTCGTCGGCGGTCGAGACATAGGGCGTGAACGTCGAGGATTCGATGTGGATACCGGCGACCGCAATGCGGGGCTTTGTCATGAGCGATTCTCCTTTGAGATCTTATGGGGGGTGAGGGACGACAGGCCCCAGAGCGCGGCATCGCGCCCGGAGCGGGACGACTCGATGACCAGGTCTTCCATGATGGAGGGCAGGCATGATTGGTGAAGCGCGGCGCGCACGCCCGCGCTGAAGGCGTCGACGGCGGACAGGGCTCCGCCGACGATGACACCTTGGGGTGCCAGGAAGGACACGAGGTGGGCGACGCTGAGTCCCAGGAGTGTCCCCGCCTGGCGGATGGCGGTGGCGACTTCGGGCACGCCGCCGCGCGCTGCGGCCAGGAGCTGTGCGTTGTTCTCATAGACGAGGCCGGAGGCAGCCAGGTCGGCTCGAATCGAGTCGGCCGAGGCGATGGTTTCCAGGCAGCCAACGTTGCCACACTTGCAGGGGCGGCCCGCGGCCGCCTCAATGGGGATATGCGAGATGTCCCCGGCCAGGCCGCCCTGCCCGACGAGGGGGGTGCCATCGACCAGGTAGGCACCGCCGATAGCGGAACCGGCCTTGATGTAGATGAGCGTGTCGATGGGGGTCACACCCTCCAGGCGACGCCGGTAGACGGATTCGCCGATGGCTCCCGCGCGCGCGTCGTTTTCGATGATCGCGGGCAGACCACACTGCTGTGCCACAGCCTCGGCGACGTTAATCCCGTCCCACCCGGGCATGCGGGCGGGGCGGATAACTCGCGTACGTTCGGCATCGACAGGACCGGGCACGGCCAGCGCGAGGCCACCCACGCGCACGCCGGCTGCTTTCTCCTGGCGGCTGATTTCTTCCATGACAGCTGCAAGGACGGCCTCGGGCCCCTTTGCGATGTCGATGAGGAGGCTGGTGGCGCGCCCGATACCGCAGGTCGGGTCGGTCAAAGCGACGAGGCCGTGGTGGGCTCCCAGCTCGACGAGGGCGAGTGCACCAGCTCCCTCCGACGTGACGAGTCGGCGTGCCCTGCGTCCGCCCGTGGAGACAGACTCGTCCGCTTCGGCGATAATCCCGGCCTCGACGAGTCGCGATACAGCCGCTGACACGGTCGACGCAGCAAGTCCGGTTTGTTTGACAATCGCGGGCCGCGTGTCTGCCTGGCCAGAGCCGATCAGTGTCAATATAGCCTCATCGACATCATGAGTCGCCATGACACCTCCCTTGATAAGTTTTTCGGTAACCGCAGTGTTACACGGCACTCAACACTGAGGACAGGACCTATTATGCCTCAGTGACGAAAGTTTGCTACTTCTTTCGTCGAAAATCGTTGCTATTTTTTCGCAACAATCTCAAATTTATCGAAACCGGCAACATTGGCCGACAATATGTCATATGATGAAGCTCGTCTGACGGGGCCACGTTCCGTCAGAGTCCCCGATCAACGTTGATTTGGAGTAGTCATGAACCTCAGATTGAAGCGGTGGATCACCGCAGGTGCGGCACTCGCCATGGTCTCCACTATGGGCTTGTCCGCCTGTAGCTCTAACCGTGCGCTCACCTCAGAGACCGGAAAGAACGAGGTCACGATGGCCTCGCGCATCCCCAACTGGATCTTCCCCGTCTCCGCCAAGGGCTACACGCAGGGCGAGAACGGACAGTTCATCCAAGCGATGTACCGCCCGCTCTTCGCCTACAAGTCCACCTCCGAGACGCCCTACAAGATCAACCTCCCCAAGTCCCTGGGCACGGTCCCCGAGGTCTCCGAGGACGGCAAGACCTACACCATTAAGCTCCGCGACGACGCCACATGGTCCGACGGTACGGCCGTCTCCACCCGCGACATCGAGTTCTGGTGGAACCTGGTGACCAACAACAAGGACCAGTGGGCCTCCTACAAGGAAGGCTTCTTCCCCGACGGAGCCTCGCTCGATATCAAGGACGAGCACACCTTCTCTATCACGACCACCGACACCTTCAACCCGTCCTGGTTCATCGACAACCAGATCAACAAGGTCGCACTGCTCCCCCAGCACGCCTGGGACAAGACCGGCGCAGACGAGGCTGTCTCCGACCTGGACCGCACCCCCGAGGGCGCCCAGAAGGTCTTCGCCTACCTGCAGGGCGAGGCCAAGAACCTGTCCACCTATGCCACGAACCCCCTGTGGCAGACGGTGAACGGCCCGTGGAAGCTCTCCTCCTTTACCCCCGATCAGGGCCTCGAACTGGTCCCCAACGAGAACTACTGGGGCGAGGACAAGCCGAAGATCGACAAGCTGATCTACAAGTCCTTCACCGGTGACGACGCCGAGTTCAACTCCGTGCGCTCGGGTTCCATCGACTTCGGCTACATCCCTGCCGCGCAGTACAACCAGCGCAAAGCCGTTGAGAACAAGGGCTACAACGTCTTCCTGTGGCCCGGCAACTCCATCACCTACCTCGCCCTGAACTTCGCACCCCAGGCTCCCTCCTCGAAGTACATCAACCAGAAGTACATCCGCCAGGCGATGCAGCAGCTCATCGACCAGCCGACGCTGTCGAACAAGATCTGGTCCGACACGGCATCCCCGACGTGTGGCCCCGTCCCCATGGCAGCTGACAAGGTCGGCACCACCGAAGGCTGCGTCTACAAGTTCGATCCGGACGCCGCAAAGAAGCTCCTGGAAGACCACGGCTGGAAGGTCGTGCCCGACGGTGCCACCGTCTGCGAGAACCCCGGCACCGGCGAGGGCCAGTGCGGCGAGGGCATCGCGGCCGGCGACACGCTGAGCTTCAAACTCGTCTCCCAGTCAGGCTTCGTCTCCACGCACCAGATGTTCGAAGAGATCATCTCCCAGTTCGGCAAGCTCGGCATCAAGATCGACATGAACGAGGTCCCCGACTCGGTCGGCGCCTCGCAGGCATGTGACGACGAGACACCCTGCACCTGGGACCTGTCCTTCTTCGGCTCCCAGACCTCGTGGGGCTTCCCGATCTACGCCTCCGGCGAGCGCCTCTTCGCCACTGGTGCCCCCGTCAACCTCGGCCAGTACTCCAACCCCGAGGCGGACAAGCTCATCGAAGAGTCGACTCGCTCGACCGCGCCCGACGCTCTCCAGGCATACAACGACTACCTCGCGGAGGACCTCCCCGTTCTGTGGATGCCCAACCCGTTCTACCAGATCACCGCTGTGAAGAAGACGCTCAACCTGGGCGAACTCGACGCGACGGGCGACACCTGGCCTGAGGACTGGTCGTGGCAAACCGAGACTAAGTAAGCGCTCGACCCACCACCTCACGGGGCAGGCGTCCGCACCCGCTCTCACGCGGGCGCCTGCCCCCTTACTGTGGAGTTCGTAATGTTCCAATTCATCCTGAAACGCCTCGGCCAGGCAGTCGTCGTCGTCTTCCTGGTCACTATCATCACCTTCATCCTTCTCCAGTCCCAGCCGGGCGGTGCCGCCCGAGCCGCACTGGGCAAGGACGCGACGAAAGAACAGCTCGCGGCCTTCGATCACGAAAACGGATACGACCGGCCGATCCCCGAGCAGTACGTCACCTACCTCAACAAGATCGCGCATGGCGATTTCGGCTACTCCTACCAGCACAACCAGTCCGTCAACGACCTGCTGGCAGCCCGCCTCCCGCGTACCATCTTCCTCTCTCTGCTCTCCACCATCCTCGCCCTCATCATCGCGATCCCCCTGGGGGTATGGCAGGCGGTGAAGAGAAACAAAGCACCCGACTACATCGTGACGATCGCCTGTCTGCTGGCCTACTCGACGCCGATCTTCTTCGCGGGCCTGCTCCTCATCGTCCTCTTCTCGCAGGTATGGCCGATCCTGCCCAACGACGCCCCGCAGGGCCAAGACCTGGCCGTCATGTGGGAGCAGTGGGACCACCTGATTCTGCCCGTCTGCGCGCTCTCAGTTGGCACAATCGCCGCCTACGCGCGCTACGTTCGTTCCTCGATGGTGGACAACCTCAACGAGCAGTACGTGCGTACCGCCCGCGCCAAGGGCCTGTCGGAGTTCCGCGTCGTCTTCGTCCACACGCTGCGCAACGCCATGTTCCCCGTCATCACCATGATCGGCCTCTACATTCCCGCGATGTTCTGTGGCGCCCTCGTTATCGAGACGCTCTTTAACTTCAACGGCATGGGCTACCTGTACTACCAGGCGACCGGCCGACGTGACTACCCGATCCTCCTGGGCGTGGCCCTGATCGTCTCCTTCGCGACGGTCATCGGTGCTCTCCTCGCGGACTTCCTGTACGCCCTGGCCGATCCCCGCATTCGACTGGCAGGACGATCGAAATGACCACCGCTACCGCAACCCCCGACGCGCCCGCGAAGGCGCCCGCCGCCCGCAAGTCGACCAAACTCCAGGGTCTACAGGTTTTCATGGAGAACAAGCTCGCCGTCTTCGGCGTCTGCCTGCTGCTGATTCTGCTGGCATTCTCCTTCATCGGCCCCATGTTCTATGTGACCGACCAGATTCACACCGACCTGTCCATCTCTCAGATGGAACCATCGGCCGAGCATCCGCTCGGCACGGATATGGTCGGCTACGACCAGCTCGGACGCCTCATGAAGGGCGGCCAGACCTCGATCATCGTCGGCTTGTTCGCCGGCATCATCGCGACCACGATCGGCACCCTGTACGGCGCGATCGCCGGCTTCGTCGGTGGTTGGATCGACGCGGTCATGATGCGCATCGTTGACGCGCTCATGTCCGTGCCCGTCCTGTTCCTCTTCATGCTCATCGCCACGATGATCCCGCCGACGGTCCCCGTCCTGATCATCATCATGTCGGCCCTGTCCTGGCTGGGAACATCCCGACTCATCCGAGGCGAGGCCCTGTCCCTGCGCACACGCGAGTACGTCGTCGCGATGCGCGGCATGGGCGGGTCAATGCCCCGAGCAATCCGCACACACATCGTGCGTAACACGATCGGTACCGTCATCGTCAACGCGACCTTCCAGGTCGCCGACGCAGTCCTCTACGTCGCCTACCTGTCGTTCCTTGGTCTGGGCGCGCAGCCTCCCGCCACCGACTGGGGAGCCATGCTCTCCAACAGCCAGTCGCACGTCTACTCGGGCAACTGGTGGCTGCTCTACCCGCCGGGCGTCCTCATTATTCTGCTGGTTCTGTCGTTCAACTTCATTGGCGACGGCCTGCGTGACGCCTTCGAAGTTCGACTGCGCAAGAGGTGAGAAGAACTATGTCTAACTCTCCGCTCCTGGACATCCGGGACCTCCACACTGACATTGAGATCCGCTCCGGCGTGGTCCACGCCCTCTCCGGTGTCGACCTGCACGTTAACCCGGGCGAAACCCTGGGCATCGTGGGTGAATCCGGCTCCGGTAAGACGATGACCGCCCTGTCCCTCATGGGTCTGCTCCCCCCGGGAGGCTCAGTCTCCTCCGGCCAGATCATTCTGGACGGACAGGACCTAACGAAGCTTCCGCTGAAGGAGAAGCGCAAGCTGCGCGGCACGAAGGTCGGCATGATCTTCCAGGATCCGCTCACGTCCCTGAACCCGACCATGAAGATCGGCCTTCAGGTGTGCGAGCCGCTGCGCGTTCACGAGAAGCTCTCCAAGAAGGAAGCTCTCGAACGGGCCGTCGAGATCCTTAAACGTGTGGGTATGCCTCGCCCCGAGGTGGTCATCAACAACTACCCGCACCAGCTCTCGGGCGGTATGCGTCAGCGCGTCATGATCGCCATGGCCCTCGTATGCAAGCCACGCATCCTGATCGCCGACGAACCGACGACGGCTCTCGACGTGACGACGCAGATGCAGATCCTCGACCTCATCGACGAGCTGCGCGACGAGTACCAGATGGGCGTCATCCTCATCACCCACGACCTGGGCGTCGTCGCCGGGCACACGGACCGTGTGGCCGTCATGTACGCCGGTCGCATCGTGGAGACGGCTCCGACGAAGACGCTGTTTACCGAACCGAAGCACCGCTACACGAGTTCGCTCATGGCTGCTCTGCCCGAGCGCGCTCTGGCCGCCGGCACGAAGCTCTTCTCGATCCCGGGCGCTCCCCCATCGCTGACTAACTTGCCGGTGGGCTGCCGGTTTGCGGCCCGGTGCCTGTGGGCAACCGACGAGTGCCGCGCGGGCTACCCGGACCTGAGTGGGGACGACGCCCACACCTTCTCGTGCTTCCACCCGGTACAGGAGGGTGACGAGTCTCCCGCGGCTCTGCAGGCAAAGCTCGACACGCAGAAGAACGGGGACGAGGCCGGGGCGCAGCAGGCCCCGCTGGTGTCCTCGGAGGTCCTGCTCGACGTCAAGGAGGCCTCGCGCGAGTACGAGTCGGCCGGTTCCGGCTTCTTCAAGCGCGACAAGGGCGTTGTTTCCGCCGTGGACCGCGTGTCGATTACCGTCAAGAAGGGCGAGACCTACGGCCTCGTGGGCGAATCGGGTTGCGGTAAGTCGACGATGGGCCGACTCATCGCGGGTCTTGAGCGGCCCTCGAGTGGTGCCATCGAGCTGGATGGGCGCGACCTGGCCACGCTCAAGGGCCGCGACGCGGTGACGATCCACCGCGACGTGCAGATGATGTTCCAGGACTCCTATGCGGCCATGGATCCGCGCATGCGCATCGACCAGATCCTGGCCGAGCCGATGAGTATCCAGAAGACTGGGAACGCTCGCCAGATCGCCGAGCGCATCATGGAGATCATCGAGCAGGTCGGCCTGACCGAAGAAATCCTGGACCGCTACCCCCACGAGTTCTCGGGTGGACAGCTCCAGCGCATCGGTTTTGCCCGCTCGCTGACCCTGGCACCCGACTTGATCGTCGCCGACGAGCCGGTCTCCGCCTTGGACGTGTCCGTCCAGGCGCAGGTTCTTAACCTCATGAAGGATCTGCAGGCTGAGCTGGGCCTGTCCTACCTGTTCATCAGCCACGACCTGGCGGTCGTGCAGTACATGGCGGACCGCATCGGCGTCATGTATCTGGGCCGCATCGTCGAGGAGGGACCGGCGAAGGAGGTGGTCGAGAATCCGAAGCATCCCTACACGAAGGCGCTCATCGACTCGATCCCCGTCCCCGACCCCGAATTCTCCCACGACGACCGGGCCATCAAGCTGACCGGCGAGCCTCCGAGCGCCGTCAACCCGCCCGAGGGTTGCCGTTTCCGCCCGCGCTGCCCCTTCGCTGGCGAGGAGTGCAAGATCCAGCCTACCCTCACGGATGAGCGTCACCGCGTGGCGTGCCACCATCCGCTCCTTCAGATTCGCAAGAGGGAAGAGGTGGGCGCGTAAGCACATAGTCGTCTGATCTACTCCAGGGGACGCCCCCGGCCCGATTCGCTCGGGCCGGGGGCAATCGTATGCCTCCCCTGCTGCAAGGCGGGCGCGTATACCTGTGGGGCACGACCGAGTGGTCGTGCCCCACAGGTAATGCGTTGGGTTAGCGCGTCACTTGGAGACGGCCTTCTTCAGCGTGGAGCCAGCGGAGAGCTTGACGCCGTAGCCAGCGGGGATCTTGATCTCTTCACCGGTGCGGGGGTTACGGCCCGTGCGAGCGGCGCGCTCGACGCGCTCGACGGAGAGGAGGCCGGTGACCTTGACGGCCTCGCCCTTAGCCAGGGACTCAACGAGGACAGCCTGGAACGCGGCCAGGGCCTCGTCGGCCTTCGCCTTGGTCAGGTCAGCGCGTTCGGCAATCTGAGCGACAAGCTCGGTACGGTTCACGGACATTGAGAAACCTCATTCCTGTTCGTTCTTTGGTTACCACTGTCGTGGCCACGAATGACACAGTACGAAATCTCCGACGATTTCGCCGAGTTTAGGGCCATATTTCGCGGATTTCACGAAAATTGCCCGCATTTCAGCCCAGAAATGTACATTTCTGTATTGCACATCACACAAACTTCTCAGCCGTTCAGCGCTCACCCGCCTCCAAACGCGCTATCACCGGCGCATTTTTCGGTAAGGACAGGAGTCCTATTAAATGACGAAACAATCTAGACGATGCACGTGACAAACACGCACGGCACACGCACCCAGATGGACCCGTGAGGCGGCACGCGCGCAGGAGCACCTCAATCAGCAAGGGTGGGGAGCAGCCTGTCGGCCACTCCCCACCCTGATGACTCGCGTCCGCAACCTCACGCGGAGGCGCGCTGCTTGTTCCACACGTCGAACGCAACCGCCAGGAGCAGGACTGCTCCCTTGACGATCTGTTGGGTGGAGGTAGAGGCACCCATGAGCTGCATGCCATTGGACATGACGGCCATGATGAGGCCGCCGATGAGGGCACCCGAGAGACGTCCAATACCACCGGTCGTCGACGCCCCGCCAATGAAGCACGCGGCAATCGCGTCGAGCTCGAACATGTTGCCGGCCGAGGGCTGCGCGCCGTTCATACGGGCCGAGTAGACGACGCCAGCAACGCCCGCGAGGAAGCCCATGTTGACGTAGCACCAGAAGGTGACCTTCTTGACGTTGATGCCCGACAGAGCCGCCGCGGACTTATTGCCGCCGATCGCGTACACATCGCGGCCGAACATCGTCGAGGAGGCGATGGTCCCGAAGACGAGCACGAGGATTGCCAGGAGAATCAGAACGATGGGCAGGCCGCGCTCGATGGAGAGCTTGTAGGCGAACCACATGACGACGATGCCGATGACAACGATCTTCGCGATGAAGAGCCACATGGCTTCGACGGCCTGATTGTAGGAGATACGTGCGCGGCGGGTGCGCAGCTGCTGGTAGGCGAAGCCAGCCACGCCGATGCCGAAGATCACCAGGGTGAAGACGTCGAAGCCGTTACCGCCCAGAAGGCCATTCAGGAAGCCATTGGCGATGTTGTAGTAGCCCTTGGGGAAGGGAGAGAGCGAGACATTGTCGAGAATCTGGTAGGTCAGGCCACGAAAGAGGAGCATGCCGGCCAGCGTGACGATGAAGCCAGGGATACCCACGTAGGCGACCCAGAAGCCCTGGAAAGCTCCGATCAAGATGCCCATGACGAGGGCGGCGATGACGCCAACCCACCAGGGGTAGCCGTGCCTGATGACGAGAGCACCGCTGAGTGCACCCGTCACGGCCACGACCGAGCCGACGGAGAGGTCGATCTGAGCCAGGACGATGACGAAGAGCATGCCGATCGCGAGGATCAGGATGTAGGAGTACTGCAAGACGATGTTCGTCAGGTTGCCCGACGAGAGGAAGGTGTCGGGGTTGAACGCCCAGAACAGGGCGACAATGGCGACGAACGCAATGAAGATGCCGCCCTGACGCAGGTTGGCCTTCAGCGTGTCAACCAGGCTGATTTCGGCGGTCATTTCTGCTCCTCCCTTGCGGGTTCGATAGTCATGAGTTCCATGAGGTTTTCCTGTGTGGCGTCGTCGGCCTTGACCTCGCCGGTGATGTGACCGTACGCCAGGGTGTAGATGCGGTCCGAGACGCCGAGGATTTCCTCGAGTTCGGAGGAGATGACGATGACGGCTTTGCCTTCTTCGACCATCTTGTTGATGAGGGTGTAGATCTCGAACTTCGCGCCGACATCGATACCGCGCGTGGGTTCGTCGAGGATGAGAACGTCCGCGTCCGTGTAGAGCCACTTCGACAAAACAACCTTTTGCTGGTTGCCGCCCGAGAGGGATCCGGCCTTTTGGAGGACGGAGTGAGAGCGGATATTCATTCGCTCCTTGTATTCGGCGGCGACCGCCAGCTCCTTGTGTCCATCGACGAGGCCTCGGCGCGAGAGCTTGAACAGGCCAGCGGTGGCCACGTTGTGTCGAATGTCGTCGATGAGGTTGAGACCGTACTGCTTGCGATCCTCGGTCGCGTAGGCCATGCCGTTCTTGATCGCGTCCAAGACGGTCTTGATCGTGATCTCTTTGCCATCTTTGAAGAGCTTGCCCGAGATGCACGTGCCGAAAGAGCGACCAAAAATGCTCATCGCTAGTTCCGTGCGTCCGGCACCCATGAGACCAGCGATACCGACGACCTCGCCATGACGCACGTTGAAGGATGCCCCTGAGATCACGACGCGCCCCGCCTGGGTGGGATGGTAGACGGTCCAGTCTTCCACGCGGAAGACCTCCTCGCCGATCTCCACATTGCGCTCGGGATAGCGCTGAGTGAGGTCGCGGCCCACCATGAGCGAAATGATCTTGCCCTGCGTGGAGGCGGGGTCCTTCATGTCGATCGTCGCGATCGTCTGGCCGTCGCGCAGGATCGTCGTGCGGTCGGCGATTGTGGCGATCTCTCCAAGCTTGTGGGAGATGATGACGATGGAGACGCCCTGATCACGCAGGCTGCGCACGAGGTCGAGGAGCTGGGCCGAGTCATTGTCGTTGAGGGCGGCGGTGGGCTCGTCGAGGATGAGTAGACGCACGTCCTTGGACAGCGCCTTACCGATCTCGATGAGCTGCTGTTTGCCCACGCCGAGCGTGCCGACCTGGGTTGTTACGTTTTCCTTCAGGCCGACCTTTTCCAGGACCTTTTCGGCGCGGTGATTGACCTCGTGCCAGTCGATCAAGCCGAGCTTGCGGGGCTTATCTGCGCCCAGGAAGATGTTTTCTGCGATCGACAGGTAGGGAACGAGAGCCAGCTCCTGGTGAATGATGCCAATACCGAGGGCCTCGGAGTCCTTGATAGACCGGAATTGGACTTCCTTGCCATCGAAGATGATGGCACCGTCGTACTGCCCATGTGGGTAGACGCCGGAGAGAACCTTCATGAGGGTGGACTTGCCGGCACCGTTTTCACCGCACAGGGCGTGGACTTCGCCGGAGCGGACATCAAGGTTGACATGCTTGAGGACGGGCACACCATTGAAGCCCTTGTCGATGTCGCGCATTTCCAAAATGTTCTGCGTCATGTTTGCATTCCTCGAATCGGAAGGGGTGGGGTGCGGAGCCGATGCCCCGCACCCCGTCGTCGTTTACTTCTTCACGACGCCCGCATCAACGTCGGCTTGGGTGTAGTAACCGGAGTCGATGAGCTTTTCCTTGAGGTTGTCGGTGTAGATGGTTTCGACCTCGAGCAGGTAGGAGGGCACGACCTTGACGCCGTTGTTATAGGTGGTCGTGTCATTGGCCTCGGGTTCGCTGCCCTCAGCCATCGCCTTGATGACCGTCACGGACTGGGCGGCCAGGGTGCGGGTGTCCTTGAAGATGGTGGACTGCTGGATGCCGTCGTTGATCATCTTGGCGGAGGCGATTTCGGCGTCCTGGCCGGTCACAGCAGGCAGGCCGTCCTTGATGGTAGGGCCGTAGCCAGCACCCTGGAGGGCTGTGATGATGCCCCGGGAGATGCCATCGAAAGGCGAGAGGACGCCGGCGAGGGGTTCAGAGCCGCCACCGTAGGTCGAGGTCAGCAGGTCCTCCATGCGCTTCTGGGCGACTTCCTGCTGCCAGCGCAGGATGGCGACCTGGTCGAAGCTGGTCTGTCCGGACTTCACGACGAGAGTGCCGTCGTCAAGGAAGGGCCTGAGAACGCTCATCGCACCATCGAAGAAGAACTTAGCGTTGTTGTCGTCGGGCGAACCGGCGAAGAGCTCAATGTTGAGCGGACCCTTGGGGGCGCTGTCGAGCTTTTTGCCTTCCTTGTCGGTCAGCCCCAGGCCGTACAGCAGCGCGTTGCCCTGAGCGACGCCGACCTTGAAGTTGTCGAAGGAAACGTAGAAGTCAACGTTTTCATTATCACGAATGAGGCGGTCGTAAGCGATGACCGGTATGTTCTTTGCCCCGGCGGTGTCGAGCTGGCTCGAGAGGGCCGTGCCGTCGATGGCGGCGATGACCAGCATGGTGGCCCCATTGGTGATCATCTGGTCGATCTGCTGGGTCTGGGTGGGGATGTCATCGTTTGCGAACTGGAGGTCGACCTCGTATCCGGCCGCCTCGAGGCCCGACTTCACGGCGTTGCCGTCGGCGATCCAGCGCTCGGAGGTCTGGGTCGGCATAGCGACACCAACCTTGACTGTGCCGCCGTTCGAGGCCGCACCACTATCGGAACCGGTGGCACCACCGGCACCGCCTCCCGCGCATCCGCTCAGCGCAAGGGCACCGGCCGCACAAGTGGCTGCGACCGTTGCTATCTTTCCAAAGAAACTACGTGTCTTCATGGAATATCTCCTGTTTATTGCCTCGACATCACTGTCGATGGGCATCACGTCTCCACACATCCGTCGTGCGGTCTGACGGCTTTACGATATGAGAGGAATGTCACCTACACCATGCCCAATCGATAACAGTCCAATAACAATTGTTAACGTTCACATTCCCAAGAACTGACATATACATGAAAGAAACGCTGGGAAACGCATGAATTTATCGCCGTACATTCCCGACGTGACAAAATGTGACAATCCTTCGGCAAAGCGGAAGCCGTCGTGTCAGACGTGGCGACGATGCAGAGCACATCAGGACCGCAGTCTTCCAGTCATCCTCAATACCGAAGTCCGAGCTAGCCACGTGTTGACTCAAACACCGAAGTGACACTCCGATTCAATCTTGTCTCCCTCCGCGACGGCATCATGACGCACGTTGTCGTCAAAGCGAACCACACGCGCCTCGTTGACGACCACACAGCCGTCATCTGCACCCCCGCATCTCGGGGCTGCGGCCATTCACGCTCCTGCCTGAGCGCCGACAAACATCCGTTGAGTGAGCGTTCATATCTCCACGCACACAAGGCACGCACGCAGAAGAAAAGGCTCCTGAACGGGCGCATGGCCCCGTCGAACCACGCACAACGAGGCGGGTGGGACGCACGTAGGTATCGACCGAGCTTCCCTCTAGCGCCTGGCTAACAGCCTCCATCGCGCAGCGCCCACAATCAGCGAAATCCTGGTGAACCGTCGTCAGGCCCGGTCCCGCATAGGCCGCCAAGGGCACGTCATCAAAACCCGCGACCGACACATCCCCCGGGACACTCACCCCGGCCTCGGCGAGGGAATCCATCGACGTGATGACGATGATCGCCTCGGCAGCCAGGGACGAGAAATGATCGAAGGCGCTGGCCACGTCCTCGACGTTGAAACGGTCAAGGGGCACGACTGACGTGAAGAACCAGGCCTCGCGTGCGGTAATCTCCAGGGCAATCAGCATCGAGGAGGGGCCAACATGAGCCGAGGTCGTGGTCACGACACCGATAATGCCTGAGCGGGCGGTCACCAGGGTTCAGGCCACGGAGTTTGGACGGTATCCCAGCTGCGCAATCGCGGCCTGCACGCGTTCGCGCGTCCGCGGCGACACGCGCCCCTTACCGTTCACAACGCGAGACACTGTCTGATGCGAGACACCGACCAATTGAGCTACGTCCGCCATCGACGGAGGACGACCGTTGCGCGACATACCGGTCCCCTCCCGTATGCGTCCTGCTTTGTTCACATCCTCAACGAAACGCACAAACGGCATATTACACGCCACACTTTTTAAATAAATCGTCAAACGTTCATACTGATCACAGAGAATAGAGGCGTCCCTAACACCACTTGGATAAAGGTCCAGGAGACACAGATGGCATCACGCCCCTCGTCCGCTCCCCACCCCGTCGATCAAGTTCCTCCCTTTGGAAAACTCACCATTCTGGGTATTCAGCATGTCCTCGCGTTCTACGCGGGTGCCGTGGTCGTCCCGTTCTTCATTGTCAAACAGCTCGGGCTCGACGATGAAACTCTCATTCACCTCATCAACGCAGACCTGCTCACCTGCGGCATCGCCACCATCATCCAGTCGGTCGGCATCGGCCGCTTCGTCGGCGTGAAGCTCCCCCTCATCCAGGGCGTCACCTTCACCGCCGTCTCCCCCCTCATCGCGATCGGCGCGGCGGCCACGCCACCCGGCGCCGACCCGAAGACCGGCCTGGCCACCATGTACGGCTCCATCATCGCCGTCGGCCTCATCGTCTTCCTGGCCGCCCCCTTCTTCGCCAAGCTCCTGCGTTTCTTCCCGCCGGTCGTCACGGGCACGCTCCTGACGGTCATGGGCACGACCCTGCTTTCCGTCTCTGCCGACGACATTTTGAGGTGGACTGACGATGCACCGGCGGACACGAAGGCGGCGCTCACCTTCGAATCGCTCGCCTACGCCATCGGCACCATCGTCATCATCGTCCTCATCCAGCGCCTCTTCAAGGGCTTCATGGGAACGCTCTCAGTCCTCCTCGGCCTCGTCATTATGACGGGTGTTGCCTTCGCGATGGGCAAGACCAATTTCGCAGGCGTCGGAAACGCCAGCTGGGTGGCCGTCACCCACCCCTTCTTCTTCGGGCTCCCCCAGTTCTCTGTGACCGCCATCATCGCGATGATCATCGTCATGGCCGTGACCGCCGTGGAGACCACGGGTGACGTGTTCGCGACCGGCGAGGTCGTGGGCAAGCGTATCGCCCCACGTGACATCGCCAACGCCCTGCGCGCCGACGGCCTGTCCACCCTGCTGGGCGGCGTCCTCAACTCCTTCCCCTACACCTGCTTTGCGCAAAACGTCGGCCTGGTGCGCCTCACCCGTGTGAGCTCCCGCTGGGTCGTCACCACGGCGGGTGTCTTCATGATCATCCTGGGCCTGCTGCCCAAGGCGGCGGCCATCGTCGCGGCCATCCCCTCCCCCGTCATCGGCGGCGCCTCCCTGGCGATGTTCGCCAACGTCGCCGTCGTCGGCATCCAGACCCTGGCGAAAGTCGATCTGCGCGACAACCGCAACGCCGTCATCGTCTCCACGTCGATCGGCCTGGCCCTCCTCGTCACCTTCAGGAAAGAGGACATCCTCACGGCCATGCCCTCCTGGCTGCAGATCATCTTCGGCTCCGGCGTGACCATCGGCTCGCTGACGGCCATCATCCTGAACATCCTGTTCTTCCACATCGGACGCCAGGCTTCGCCGGACGTGGCCGTGGTGGACGGCAAGAAGATCAACCTGGACGACGTCAACGCGATGGATCGCGACCAGTTCGTCGCGACCTTCTCCTCGATGTTCTCCGCTCACACGTGGCCGGTCGAGCGCGCCTGGGAGTCCCGTCCCTTCGCCTCTGTGTCCGAGCTGCGTTCCTCCTTCGAGAACGCCGTGCTGGCGGCAACGCAGCAGGAGGCCGAAGAACTCATTGCGTCGTACTCGGATATCGTGTCGCTGGTCCTCGATGGCCAGGGTGACGAGCAGTCCCTGGCAGATACGGCGAACCTGTCCGTCGGTGATCTGACGGACAAGGAAGCCGAGGAGCTGCGCGCCCTAGCCAGCGCGTACCGCAAGAAGTTTGGCCGTCCGCTGGTGATCTGCGTGGATAACGTGGTGGACCGCAAGCACCTGCTGGAATCCGGTTGGCGCCGCGTCGAGCATTCCCCGGCCCGCGAGGCTCGTTTCGCCCTCGGCGAGGTCATCGATATCGCCGACCTGCGCTTCGATCAGCTGGTCGCCGACGCGAACCCCATGCGCGCCGCGTGGGACGCGGGGGTTGAGCGTCTCTAGAGTCGTTCGCCCTGTCAGTGACGAGGCCGGGGCGCGTTGGGCTTTTTCGTAGAGTCCCGGCGCGCCCCGGCCTTGCGCTGCCCGAGTGTCTCAACAGCCACTACGCACGACATCCCGGGTGGCGCATGTTGCTCCTGACTATGCGGGAGGTGCGACCGGGTTGGCCGCCCCTCCCGCATGCGCTCGGATTGTCAGCGATGCGTCACCGATCCCACGAGAAGCCGCACAGCTCGTTGAGCTTCTCGCCGTGCGCCGAGAGTTCTGTGGTGAGGTCCAGGACCTCGTTGGATTCGTAGAAGTCGGCACCATTGTTCATGGCGTCAGCGAGCTTGTCCATGTCGGTGATGACGTCCGTGTACGCAGCCTTCACGTCATCGTTGGTGACCTTCTTGGCAGCTTCCTTGTGGATGGCGAGGAACACATCCAGTTTGTTCTTGAAGTCCTCGGAACCAGAGAACGCGGACAGCGCATCCACTTGCTCCAGGGCCTTATCGCGGGCGTTGTTGATTTCTTTGCAGGCATCGGCCTTGGACTGGGATCCGCAGGCAGCCATGCCGAGCGGGAACAGAAGGACGAGGCCGGCGGCGACGAGACGGCGCTTCATGAGGTTTCTCCTTGATTGAGTTCGTAGATGCCGCGAAAGTCTATCGCTTTTCCACTTGGTAAGCACGGACCGGTGGTTCCCGTCCCCACGCTCCACGAGGAAACGTCGGTTAACCTTCAGCTCACGCACGAAGGGTGATGAAAAACAACGTGTCGCGGAACGCTTCAGGGCGCATCCGCATGCAAACCCTCTATCCCACATGTGAACCCGCTGCTCCGCACGTGGGCAGCCCCGCCGACGCTCCGATGAGCGGGTTTACGTGCGCAAGAGAAGTCCCCGCCTCCGACTAGTGCACGCAGCGACCTATAAACCTCACCCTGTTCACTCGCTCATCGAGCGCGCGCAGATATGCCGAGGGGCCGACCTTTCGGTCGACCCCTCGGCGTATCCCATCAACACAGTGCGAGTTCTCCCAGATGACTCCTCAAACGTAGCTCGTCGGCATTACTCGGACCCGTGTGGCCCGCGCCGTATTCCCATGCGATGACGCCTACTGTATGGAGACAACCTTGTGGGACCCCACAGGCAACCTGGGAAAAGCCTGGGACTTTATGCGCTCGCGTCCCGACGCGGTGTTCGGGGCGCGAGCGAGGCGCGCGCCTTGGCACCATGGCAGGGACGCTACAGGAGCTGGCCTGTGTCGGAGAAGTGGTACCACTTCCACCCGATGCGTACCCATCCCGTCGCCATAGCTCCGGTGCCGGGTTGCAGGTAGTACCAGGCACCTCCGTCTGTGATCCAGCCGGTGGCCATCGCACCGGTTGTGGGATCCAGATAGTACGTATCCGTGCCCAGCGTCAGCCATCCGCTCTGCTGAGCACCCGTCGAGGAGTGGTAGTACCACGAGTCCCCGTCGAGCACCCACCCGGTCTTCGCACACCCATTCGCGTCGAATCGGTATACCTGAGCGTCGATGGTGAGCGTCGAACTGCGTTCAACAGTGCCATCCGCGTACCGGTAGCTCCAGCAGCTCCCGTTGTGCGACCACGATCCCACCTGCGGGGTCGGATCCGGCTGAGGGCTGCCCGCGAGCGCCACCGTCACCGGGTGACGCAGATGCGTGGCGTCGCGCACCTCGATGCGCAGCGTCGTATCACTGCTTGGCGGGTTCCACGACAGAAGCGCAGAGGCAGAGTCGGCGTTGGCCGTCATGTCCGCCCAGTCGAGCACGGGTGTTTCGGTTCCGTCCGCACTGACCTGCGTGGCTCGCATCTGGTATCCGCCCGGAATACCACCGGTCACGGAGGCGGTGATCTGGGTCGGGGTACCGACGGATGCCGACAGCTCGTACCCGTCATCGGCCTCGGTGATTCCCGCGCCGGACACGGTCACAGTCGCGGGGGTGTACCGATGGATGCGCGCGGTATCGAGGCGTGCTTGCCAAAGCGCGTTCTCAGCCGTGTCCCATGCGGGCGATCCCTGCGCGTCGGCGACATACACGTCGATGTCGTCGGGTCTTCCCCCAAGCAGGTAGGAGTACAGGGCGAATTGTGTGGTTGTGGACGGCAGGACGAGGACTCTCGGGAAGCTCCCCGAGAGGGTGATGTCCGTTATCCCTTCACCGAAGAATGCACTCATCAGAGAGGTATCCGAGGCGCTCTCTTCGTAATCCACGACGCCCTGGACCCCACCTCGCACGATGAGGTGCTGGGGAGCCGTGAGGCTTGTGCCCCTCGACGAAATCTTCCTGATCTGCGTTCCAAACTCGACCGTCTCGAGTCCCGTATTCGCCAGTCCGCCCGAGTATTGCACGGAGTCGGGAATCTCCAGTTCCGTCAACGACATGGCACCGTCAAATGCGCGGGCACCGATGGTCGTCACCGCACCAGGCAGGACAATCGACGTCAGGGCAGTCGACGCGAACGCCCTCTCCCCCACCGTTGTCAGCTGCGAAGGATAGTCTCGCGTGTCGTCGAATGTCACCGAGGTCAAAGCGGTCGACGCAAACGCGTCTGCTTGAATCTCTCGGACGCTCGCGGGAATACGAACGCTGCGAATCACCCGACGTGCCTTATCAAAAGCGGAGGGTGCGATCACCGTGACCGTATCCGGAATCGTCACGTCGGGCGAGGACCCCTCGTAGCTGGTCAAGACACCCGACGCATCGATCACGAAGTCCCTGGATGCTTCGCCTTCGATCGTGACCGGGATGGACACGCTTCTCGCTCGCCCATACCGATTGCTCACCGTCGCACGCAACGTACCGCTTCCTTCCGTGCTCGACGCCGTCACCGTCGCCGACAGCGTGTCACGGCTGGGCGTGACCGTTCCAAGAGAGGCAGGCACCAGCTTCCACGTCACCGTGCGCCCCTTGAAGGTTGATGCAAGGAACGCCTCAACTGTCGCCGCTTGCCCCGTCTGGAGAGTAAGCGAGGAAGTCGACAGCTCGATACCCGTCCATGATGAGACCGCGCGGACGCTGACCTGCGCGCTCGCGGACACGCTCGATTGCGTCGTGTCGGCTGCGGTGATCGTCGCGCTTCCGGTTCCCACCGCCCGCACGTGTCCTTGATCGTCAACGGTCGCCACGGCCTCGTTCGAGGAGGACCACACGAAGCCGGTGACGGTCGCGTTGGCGGGTTCGTAGTCCGCGCGCAGGGTCGTCGTCTGCCCGACGATAAGCGAGGAGGACTGCGGGGTCAGGGACAGCGCGGTCATCGGGATCCCCGCCAGGTTCACGTGTGCCGTCGTCCGATTCTTGCCCGCGTCCCAGGCGTACAGGGTCAGGGCGGCCGGGTTGGTCGCCGTCAGGGACTCGGGCAGGTCCTTCCACGCGATCTCGTAGTGGCTCGTGTATGTGCCGTCGTCCTGATGTGCGTCCGTCAATCCTTCCGTCACCGAGTAGGCGGGTTCGCTCTCGGTTATCGCGGAGAACCCGTACCCGGCCAGCGGCGAGGAGTCAGTGATGTCGATGACCAGTGTGCGCTCCCCTGCGTCATCCCTGACGTCGAGCGTGGTCACGACGGGAGCTTGGGTGTCCAGCATCAGCTCGTAGCTCTGCCGGTGCGTGGTCGAAGACGGGCCGTCCGATGCTGCTTCAATCGTGAGGGTGTAGGGTCCGTCGGGCAGCTCTGTACCCGACGCGTCGAATCCGTCAAAGACGGCCGCGTCCGTGTGAGGGGTTTCGGCAGTGTCAGCCTGGGCGTCGACGGTGTCAGGAACTTGCGCCTTCCCGTCGAAGGGGTACTTTCGTGCGCGGTAGCGCGTGTACGAGCGCACAACTGTACCGGCCTCGTTCTTGTAGGTGTAGGTCACCACCGGCACGTTTCGCAGCAGGACAGTACGAGGTGCAATCGACGTCGGCGCTCCGGGCAGGGGCGAGCGCGAAACGACGTAGCGGGCACCGTCGAGTCCCACGCGCGGCTCATCGAGCGGAGCGTGCGTCGCCAGGTTGATCAGGGAAGATCGGTCGGCGTGGAAGTCGCTTCCCTGCGCGTCGAAGACGCTGGGGTCTCCCCAGGAGCCGTAGAACCCCATGTAGGGAACCGTCAGGTCGGGTGCCCCGTCGGTGCTCGCGAAGGTGACGGCGCCGTCAATAAAGGTTCCCTTAAGCGCGTTCGCGGCGGCGTACGAGGCAAACTCAGCCTGAGGGGTCACCGTGACGGTCACAGTGGCGTTCGATCTGGCGGGCACGCGCAACGCGTTCGCCGAGAAGATCAGGGAAATACCCTGATTCGCCCAGTTCTTGGAGTGCTGGGTGAAGTACCCGTTTTCGGTGATCTCGGAGAGAGCTTGGCCTCCGAGCGTGTAGGTGTGGTCGTCGCCGGACAGGTTGGTCAGCCTCACCGTGAAGCTCCAGCCCTGCGTTCCATCTCCGAGGTCTGCCTTCGGGCGAGATGGGTCGGGCGCTCCTTCCACGGTCGGGTAGACGGCCGTGGTGGTTGCTGCGACCGCGTCGACGAGGCCGGCACCGACTCTGCGCGGCGAGTAATAGGTTCCGTTGCGTTGCTCAACGTCTTGGAGCGGATGAGCGGTGCCCATCAGGATATTCGCGACGACAGCGTCCTTATCCACGTGGCTCATGCGCGCGAACAACGGATCGTTTGCGATGCGCTCACGCACGAGGGCGGCCACGCCGGCGACGTGCGGGCTTGCCTGCGAGGTGCCGGTCATTCGCACGTACTGGTCAAGATATCCAGCGGAGACGACATTGCCGCCGGGTGCGGTGATCTCGGGCTTGAGTGTGAGGTCGGGTGACACACCCCAGGAGGAAGTGGGATAGACCATCGGCATATCGGTCACGGGAACCTGGTCGGAATACGTGAGGGTGATCGTCACGCTCCCGGAGGCAGAGGATCGTAGCGCCTCGGCGAGGGTGTCGTGGTCTTTGTTCGTGATGGTGACGGTCGGCAACGTTGCGTGCTCGTCGATTATTGCCGCGTAGGGAACCACACCCTGATCGGGGTCTCCGAGCATGAGCGCTGCTGGGCGCGCTGACAGGGACTCAGCCGCACTCACTTGCCGCCAGGCACTGATCTTGTTGTTGTATTCCCCGTTCCCGCCGCCGTTTTCCAGGAGAATGACATCGGAGAGATCGCCCTGGTTGTCGGCGACGAGTCGCTCGAGCGTGCTTGCATCACCCGCGCCGGCGTCAATGACGCGGTAGGTTCCCTCTGGGATGGCACGCAGGTCAGCCTTCGCCTGATCATCCCAATCAACGGCGGCGCGGTAGAAGATCCGCTGGCCCTCGTACGTCAGATAGGGCAGGGCCAACACGTTGTCGACCGACGCGACGGTCAACGACGGTTTGAAGGAACCTGGCTCGGTCACCGTGGAAGTATCCGGTTCGGTCGCGTAGGGTGCAGCGCTGCCATTGAGGGTCCCGTACGCGGCAGACCCCTCATTCCCCGCGCACACGTTGACGGTGATACCTTCATCTGTCAGGGCTTTGAGCACACCATCGTAGACGCTGCCGGCCTCGCTGCTCATGCCACCGCCTCGCACAAGAGACAGGTTGATGATGTCCGGTTTGAGGATGAGGGCGTCATCGAGCGCATCCAGCACTGCCCTGTCCTGAATACCGCTGCCATCTCCGGCCACTTTTGCAGCGATGATCTGAGCGTTCGGCGCGACGCCCCGCAGCTCAGGCGCGTTGGCGGCGGCGATACCGGCGACGTGCGTCCCGTGCAGGCTGTTGAAGATATATCCGGGATTCGGGTTGTCATCCTCGTCGGCGTAATCGTAGACAAAGGGGATCTTTTTGCTTACGTAACGTCCCCCTTTCCCGTGCGGGAGTTTACTGGTCAAGGCCTCGACGTCCGCTTGACTCATGCGCACGTCAACGCCGTCCATGGAGCCGGCAAAGGCGGCATGCCCTATCACCAGTCCTGTGTCGATGATTTCGATAACCTGGCGGTCGCCCTTCAGACTGGTCTGGTTGGCGCGAATCATCTCGAGCGTGGAGGAATTGAGCACGCTGGGGTCAATGGCGGTGAGGACGGCGTCGTCTGCCTCCTCACTGATCGTCGTAGGATCGTAGGTTTGCTCGACGAATGCTGCCTTAACGCCTTCGGTGGCACGAATGGCCTCCAGGGAGGAGGCCGGTGCTTCGAGTGCGAAGCCGTCGAGCGCGTGGCTGTATTCGCGCAGGACGGTAACGGCTGAGCCGGGTGCGACCCGATCAACCTCTGACTCGATGCGGGCTTTCATCTCTGCGTGTTTGGTATCCGTGCTCAGCCCGAAGACACGCTTATCCCAGGGGATTCCGACGTCTCCTTCCTCAAGTTGGACGATGATCGTGGTCGGCGTGTCGTCGCTGGCATGTCCATCAACGTCCGAGGCCGTGGCAGGGTCCTGCGGGATGCGCGGCTGCGCGTCGCCGCCGGACTGCGCGTCGTCGCGCTGGGCAGTGAGGGTGCGCTGCTGGGCGTCGTCGGTGACGGCAGCCGCGCGTGTCGATGGGATTGTGACCGGGGTAAAAACGAGGGCACCTGCCGCTATCAGCGCCAGTGCCATGACTTTTCGTCGGGACATCTGTGGCTCACTTGGTCGACAAAAGGGGTGGAGGTGAGGGTCGCGTCGCTGCTTCCCTCACCTGTCAATCATAAACCGATAGAGCTTAGTCGATAATTGATAATGTTTGACAGACAATCCTTCCAATAGTAGGCATCCGCTATTTTAGCTGACATAACAACCCATTCCGACAGCCTTTAATGTTCCAACAGCACCTGACACCCCAGCATTTTACAAGGCTATATGGGGGGCATGGAGACGCACTGTAATAAACTGACAAACTTTTATCCACGCCGATAATGGTGACCAGCTCTGCAGCTGCGGACAGGTGTGCGCCCCTGGGTGGTGTCCCAGGGGCGCACACTCGGGCGCTCACGCCCGCATCAATCACTCAGATCAGCTCCACTGGCCCGAATCAGAGAAGAAGTACCACTTCCATCCGATCCAGACCCAGCCGGTAGCCATCGCGCCCGAAGGCTGCAGGTAGTACCAGGAGTCGCCGATCTGCAGCCAGCCGGTGACCATCGCACCATCGGCCGGGTTCAGGTAGTACCAGGTGCCGCGGATCATCATCCAACCCGTGGCCATCGCGCCGCTGTCGGGGTTGAGGAAGAACCACGATCCGCCAACCCTGACCCAACCGGTTGTCATAACACCTTCGGCACTCATGTAGAACCACGATGAGCCAAGGCGCAGCCAGCCGGTGGCCATTGCTCCGGTGATCTCATCGAGGTAGAACCACGACGTACCTTGCTTCACCCAACCAACAGCCTGGGCGCCCGATGCCTGGTGGTAGAACCACGATCCCTGGTCCTTGACCCAGCCGGTGCGCATGTAACCGGACCCATCGAAGCGATAGACGGATCCGCCAATCACAAGCGTGGTGTCCTTCGGGAAAGACCCATCGACCTGGCGATACCACCAACCACGCGCGTCACTCATCCACTCACCCTCCGCGGGAGCCGGATCCGGGTTGGGAGCCGGATCCGGATTCGGAGCGGGACCCGGGTTGGGTGCCGGATCCGGATTCGGTGCCGGGTCCGGTGCCGCCGAGCCATCCAGGTGCACGGCCTGCTGGGCCGGGTTCAGTCCCCAGTCCCACGCGACCAGGTATGAGGACACGGGGGCCTCGCCTTCGTTACCTTTCTCGGCCCACGCGCGATTCAGGTCCGCGACCGGAACCTCGACGTGGTAGCGGTGCGTTCCGTCGGCCTGAACCTCACCGTCGCCTTCGAGGAGCTGGCGGTAGTACCAGGTGCCCTCCGCATCGGCACGCAGCTCGACGCCGGCCAGCGGCGAGGAGTCGGCAACGTCGAAGGAGAGTGCGCGTGCCTCGCCCTCGCCCGCGACCGCCGCAGAAGAGATGACGGGCGCTCGGGTGTCGAGGGTGAAGTCGTAGCTCATCTGCTGAGTGGTGGACGAAGGTCCATCCGTGGCTGCCTCGAGGGTTAGCCTGTAGCGTCCGTCCGGCAGTTCCTTCCCGGCCTCGTCCAGCCCGTCGAAGATGGGATCGTCGCCGGTGAACTCGCCCGGCTTCGTGTACCCGGTTTCCAGGTCGTAGAGGGACTTGCGCACCCGGCTCAGCGTGTACGAGCGGACGGTGTCCCCGGCCTCGTTCGTGTAGGTGGCGCTCATCTGTGGGACGGCGCGCAGCATGCCCGTGCGCGGGGCGATGGTGTTGGGGGCTCCGGGGGCCTGCGACCGCGAGGCGATGAGCCGGGTCGGATCGACCGTGACGACCGCGTTGTAGTCCTGCTTGTCGGCCAGCGGATTCAGGCCGCCCAGCGGGATTTCGGTCTCGGTGTCCATCAGCGCGGAGCGGTAGACGTGCGCGGGATGTGTGTCCTCGTCGGACCACTTCTCGTCAAAGATCGCGGGCGCGCCCCACGAGCCGTAGAAGCCTACGTAGGGAACGGTCAGGTCGGGTGCCCCGTCAGCGCTCGTGAAGGTGACAGCGCCGTCGATGAACGTCCCCTTGGGGGCTTTTTCGGCGGCGTACGAGGCGAACTCGGCTTCGGGGGTCACGGTGACGGTGACAGTGGCGCTGGAGGACGCGGGAACGGTCACGGAGTCGGAGGAGAAGGTCAGGGAAATACCCTGCCCCGCCCAGTTCTGCGAGTGTTCCAGGAACACGCCTTCTTCGACGACCTCGGACAGGGCCTGTCCGCCGAGCGTGTAGGTGCGCGCCTCGGACGCGAGGTTCGTCAGCTGCACCTGGAAGGTCCAGCCCTTCGAGCCGTCGCCCAGGTCAGCCTTGGGCCGCGAGGGGTCGGAGGCCCCGATCACGGTCGGGTACACGGACGAGGTCGTGGCGGCGACCGCGTCAACCTGTCCTGCGCCGACCTTGCGCGGGGAGTAGAAGGTGCCGTCACCCAGCTCAACGTCGATGAGCGGGTGGGCGGTCCCCATGAGGAAGTTCGTGACGACCGCATTCTTCTGCGCAGCGTCCATGCCGCTCAAGAGCGGGTCGGAGACGATACGCTCGCGCACGAGGGCGCTGATGCCCGCGACGTGCGGGGAGGCCATGGAGGTGCCCGACGAGCTCGCGTACTCGCCGTTCAAGATCGCCGAGGTGATGTTGCCGCCGGGGGCCGCGACCTCGGGCTTGAGGCGCAGGTCGGGGGTGACGCCCCACGCGGAGAATTCGGAGGCGGTCGGGTTGCTCGAGGACAGGACGATGCCGGAGTGGGTGACGGTCAGGTAGACGTCTTCTCCCTGGACGTCACGTATCGCGTCATGGATCGCGTCGCTGTCCTTCTTCGTGATGGTCACCGTCGGCATCTCGCGGGTGGACTCCAGAATGGCCTGGTACGGCGCGTCCGCGTCATCAGTGTCGGCGATGATGAGAGCGGCGGGCGGCGGGGTGGCCTGCGTCAGGTAGCTGGCCTTGAGGTCGTCGGTCATCGGGATGTCGAGACGGGTATCCATGCCACCCTTGTCCTCAAGGACGATGGCGTCCGACAGGTCGTAGCGGTTTGTGCTCCAGTAGCGTTGCACCTCATCACTGCCTCCGGAGTGCTCATACACGATCCGGTAGGTCTTTTCGGGGATGTCGCGCAGGCTGGGCACCGGGTCGCCCTTGCCGTCAATGGCGATCCCGTAGGGGATCTTACGGTCGCCGAGCAGGACGTAGGGCGAGGTGTCCTGCGCGTCGACAGAGGCGACCGCCAGGGTGGATCGATAGGAGGCCGGCTCGCCAAGAGTGCCCGTGTCGGGGTCGGAGGCAAAGGGCTTGTTCTGCCCGGAGTTGTTGCCGTACGCGGTGGAGAAGGCGTTGCCGGACGCGGCGTTGACGGTGATGCCCGCGTCCACGAGCGCCTTATAGACGTCGGCGAAGATGGTCCCGGCCTCGCTGCTCATGCCGGAGTTGTCGCCCAGCGAGATGTTGATGACGTCGGGCTTGATGACCAGGGCATCGTCGAGGGCGGCGAGCATGGCGGCATCGGACATGACGCCGTCGGCATCCTGGATGACCTTGGCGACAATGATCTGCGCGTTTGGGGCGCTGCCGCGTACCTCGCCGCCGTTAGCGGCTGCGATGGCGGTGACGTGTGTGCCGTGGTTCAGGTCTTTTTCGGAAGCGGGGACGACGTCGGCATCGTTGTCGGCGTAGTCGTAGGCGAAGGGGATTTTGTCGCTGACCCACGTACCCCCTGTGGCGTGGGGCAGGCTCGGTGCGAGTGCGGCGACGTCCGCCTGCGTCATGCGCAGGGAGGCGGCATCGAGGGCACCGGAGAAGGCGGGGTGGCTCGTGTCGAGGCCGGAGTCGATGACTTCGATGACCTGGTGGTCGCCTTTCTGGGCGGCCTGGTTGGCGCGGGTCATTTCGAGCGCGGACGCGTTCTTCAGGACGGGCGCACCTGCGGGGGCAGCATCGTTCTCGGCCATGGGCGTGACGCTGCGCGCAACGGCGGCGGTCTTGACGCCCTCCGTACGTTGGATAGCGGCGAGCGCGGCCGCGGGTGCCTCGATCGCGAAGCCCTGGAGCGCGTGGGTGTATTCACGCAGCGTCGTGACGCCCGCGGAGGGGACGGCTTCGGCGACGGAGGCGGCGATCCTCTCCCGGGTCTGCGCGCGTTCAGCCCCGGCCTCGAGCTGGATGATGATCGTGGTTGGCTCGTCACTCGACGAGGCTGGGGCGGGGTTCGCGGGCTGCCCCGAGCTGGGAGGGGTGGGGCCGGAGCGGGGATGCGCTCCCCCGTCAGCTGCGAACGCAGCCGGAACGGCGAGTGTTGTCACGCCAAGGGTGCCGGCGACCACCAGGGCGAGTGCCGACGTTCTGCGGTGGGTCATCTGAGTCTCACTTCGTTAACGACTGTGTTTGACAATCTTGGCACTAAGAGCGCCTCCACAATTATGGGGAGCTTTTCCCACGTGCGCAGTATGCGTTGTCGGCAACCGAGACGCGGCTTGTCACGCTCCTGTCGTCCTCCCACACCAAGCACCCCACGAACGCGCGCAGATACGCCGAGGGGCCGACCTTTCGGTCGGCCCCTCGGCACATCCCATCAACACAGTGCGAGTTCTCCCAGATGACTCCTCAAACGTAGCTCGTCGGCATATCCCGGACCCGTGTGGCCCGCGCCATATTCCCATGCGATGACACCTACTGTAGGTGCCGAGTCTGTGAAGACAGCCGGAGCATCCTGTGAAAACGCTGGGATTATGCGCCGGATCCTAGTGAATCCACTTGCCACTGTCGGAGAACTGGTACCAGGTCCACCCGATCTGGATCCAGCCGGTGGCCATCGCACCGCTGGGGCGCAGGTAGTACCACCCGTCGTCACCGCGCAGCCAGCCTGTGGTCATGCGTCCGGTGTTGACGCTCAGGTGGTACCAGGTTCCACCGTCCTTGAGCCAGCCCTTGGCCATCGCGCCGCTTCCCGGCGTCAGGTAGTACCAACCTCCCTCGACATTCACCCAGCCGGTCTGCATGGCACCGGAGGAGTCGTGGTAGCGCCATGCGCCCTCGTCGTAGATCCACCCCGTGCGCATGAAGCCATCCGAGCCGAATCGGTAGATCTTGCCGTCGATCATGATGGTTTGGCTCTTGACATACGTGCCGTTCGGATAGACGTAGCGCCAGCCGAAGAGCGTGCGGCTCCATTCTCCCGTCACGCGCGCGGGCGAGAGTTGAGCTTCCGTCGTCTGCTCGACGCTCACGTGCGTGATGTCGCGCGTCTGAACGCGCAAGGACGGCGCGCCCTCGGTGGGCGTCCACGAGAATGCCAGGGTCGAGGCGTCCCCGTCACCCGCGTTCATTGCCGTCCAGTCCTGGACGAGGGTCTCAGTCCCGTCCGCGCCGACCTGGGTGACGCGCAGCTCGCGGCCCTCGGGCACGCCACCGTTCACGGTGGCGGTGACACTCACCGACGCGTCCTTCCACGCAAGCGCGCCCCCGGCCTCGTCATTGGTAGCGTCGAGGCCCTTCAGCGTGAGCTGGGCGGGGGTGTAGACGTGCAGGTGGGACAGGTCGATGCCTTCCTTGACGAGTTCGGCCTTGGCGACCTCCCATGCGGGAGATCCTTCGGCCGCTGCCACGTAGACCTGCGCGTCGGTCTTGTAGCCAGGCGAGGAGAAGGGGTCGAGCTGGAAGGAGGTGATGGTCGAGGGCAGGACGATGACCTTGGGGCCCTTGCTGCGCACGTCCACCTTCGTCATACCTTCTCCGAAGAAAGCGCTCTCGATACGGCCGTTGGAGGGTTCTCCGTCGGTGTAGTATTTGCCATTCACGCCGCCGCGCACGATGAGGTGGCGAGGTGCCAGGTTCTCGCGCGTGGGCATGAAGAGTTCACGCACCTTCGATCCGAGGATGACGGTGTCTAGGCCGGTGTTCTGGATGCCGCGAACGACTTCAAGCGACTCGGGGAAGGTCATGTCTACCAGGTTGGTGCACCCCTCGAAGGCCGAGTAGTCGATGGTCGTCAGCCCCTCGGGCAGGATGACCCGGGTAAGCGATCTGGCCCTGTTGAACGCTTGGTACCCAATCGCAGTGGTCCCGGCGGGCACCTCGTACTCGTTGCCAGCTCGGGACGCCGGGTAAAGGATCAGGCTGGCCCCGTCCTTGGTGTAGAGGACGCCGTCTACCTCAGAGAACGAGGCATTGGCTGGGTTCACGGTCACGGTTGCCAAGGCGGTGTCACCGCTGAGAGCACCGGAGCCAATGGATGACAGGCCCGCTCCCAGGTGCAGCTGTGTGAGGGAGGTGTTGCTCGCAAGAGACCACTGCCCGATGGACGTGACACTATCGGGCAGGGTCAGAGAGGTCAGGGCGGTCCCCATCAGGGCACTCCCGTCAAGCATCGTGAGCCTGCCGAGGTCCGGTCGCAGGTTCACACTAGCCAGGCTGCGAGCGTATATGAAGGCACCGTCGGGCAGGGACGTGGCACCTCCAATATCGACGCTCGTCAGCTTCTCCGCGTACGCGAATGCCCAATACCCCGCGCTCTCGAAGCCGTCGGGCAATGTCAGCGAGGTCAGGTGTGAATGCGTAAATGCCTGCGAGCCGATAGTCCGCAACGTAGAAGGCATCGTCACGGTAGCAACCTGTGCGTTCTCGAAAGCGGACTGTTCGATGGTGGTCGTCCCCTCGAGGACGGCGTAGCTCCCTCCAGGGTTTTTGGCCGTCGGGTACGCGATGAGGCTCGAGTGGTCCTTCGTGTACAAAACGCCCTCGTCACTGGTGTAGTTCGCGTTGTCCGGATCCACGTCGATGGTCGTCAGCCTCGGCGTGTACTGGAAGTCCCCAACTAGGAGACCCGGGCCGATATTGGGTCCCAGGTGGAGCGTCTTCAGGCCCGCCATGCCCTTGAAGGCACCGACGACCGTCTGCACAGAGCGAGGCAACGTCAGCGTCTCGATAGGGGTGTTGGAGAACGCTTCGTCGTAGATTGCTGTGAGCTGGGAGGGGTGAGCCGAGTCATCCTGGAAGGTAATTTCCTGCAGGTTGGTGCCTTTGAAGGCTTCATAGTCGATGGTGCGCACACTGGCGGGCACCCACACCTTGGTCAGCTGGGACGGGAAAGCACCGGAAGAGATGCCCGTGACACCCTCGGGGATTTCAACGTCCTGACTCTTTCCCTGGTACTGGACGAGGACACCGTCATCGTCCGTGATGAAGTCGCCGCGCGGATCGGGCTGGACCGTCACGGGCACAGTCACAGTCTTAGTCACCCCCGCCTCGCTCGTGACGGTCGCGGTTAGCGTGCCGGTTCCCGCCTGCTCAGCACCCTGAAAGTCGATCGACGATGCATCGTCACGGCTATAGAACGCCCCAAGAGTGGTGGGGTCCATGCTCCAGGTGACTGCGCTTCCCTGGAGGGAGGGGGCGAGGAGCGCGTGCAGGTAGACCTGCCGATTGAAGATGGCCGACACCTCGGGGACGGACAGCTCCATACCCACGTCCTCGGGGACCTCACGGACCTGAACCGTGGACGTGGAGGTCAGGCTCGAATCATCCTTGTCGGTCACGGTGATCGTCGCCTCACCGACACCGACCGCGCTGACGTGTCCTTCCTGGTCGACGGTAAGAACCGACTCATCCGAAGACTTCCAGACGATGATGCCGGGGTCGAAGTTTCCTGAATCGTAGGAGGCGTCGAAGATGACGTTCTGGCCCAGTGCCAGGTCGGTAGCAGTCGGCCACACGTCCAGCCTCGTCGTCGGCACACCGATACTGGGTGCTTCAACTGTTGCGGGCTGGAGAGCTCCGGTCACACCGGTGCCCGCGGCGGTGGCCGCAGGCACGCTCAGCGCGGTCAGGGCCAGGACGCCGGTCGTTGCCAGCGCGACCGCTGAAAATGTTCGATGGGACATGTACACCTCGCTTGGTTGAGAACTAGTGGAGGGGAACGCCCACTGCTATGTGGCGTAATCCGTTCTCAAGCCTAGTATGTTGCCCCCTTGATAGACGCTCTTTTTGTCATATTTTCTCAGCATATGTCAAACATGTGACATGTTAGGTTATAGGCTTTTTCACCCAGCTGTTCAGAATGCACATACGCACAACTAAGCCCACGAGAAAACACCGCTCGATACACGTGACACACTGAAGAACATGGGATGAAAGTAACGCGAGGGCGCAGCCAACCACTCGGTCGACCACGCCCTCGCGCTAGGTCACTCGACTACTCGACCCACTGACCTGAGTCGGCAAACCGATACCAGGCCCATCCGTCGCTCACCCACCCGGTGGACATCGCTCCGCTGCCGGGCGTCAAGTAGTACCACGAGCCACCATCGACGACCCACCCACTGGCCTGCACGCCCGAACGCAGGTGGTAGTACCAGGCACCATTGTCACGAACCCAGCCGACGCGCATATAGCCAGCCACATCGAAGCGGTAAACCCGACCACCGATAGTCACAGCTGTACCGACCGGATAGGAGCCATCGGCGTAGCGATACCACCAGCCACGAGCACCCCAGACCCACTCCCCCGTCTGCTGTTGGGGTATCGACGCCTGGCTCGGGGCGGGACCCGGCGCCTGACTCGGCGCGGGAGCGGGCTTGGGATCATCGTCGGTGACCGGCGAGGGCTTGGCACCGGCGTGATCTGGATCCTCCACCGGCGCAGGAGTGGGATCGTCGTTCGGATCGGGCAGGGGCAGCGGGGGCAGGACACGGTTCACGGTCACACTCACTGTGGCCGACTGTCGAATACCTGATGCGTCGCGGACGTCGACGCGCAGCTCGCTGTCAGTCAGAGACGGCGTGAACGTGTAGGTGAGCGTTGACGCCTTCTCTTCCGCCACATCCGTCATGGCAGTCCAGTCCTGCAGGAGCGTCTCGGTTGTGTTCGCTCCGACCCGCACGACGCGGGCTTCGCGCCCCGTCGCCACGCCGCCGCCTGCTGTTATCTCCACCGTCGCGGGCACCCCCGGGGACACCGTGAGCGCGTACCCATCCCCGGCCTCGGCGATGCCGGTGCCAGACACGCCCAGCGTCGGGGCCTCGTACACCGACAAGCGCGAGGCGTCGTAGCCCGCGCTCTCCATCGCAGCCGTCGCGATAGTCCACGCGGAGGTCCCCTCGGCGGAGGCCACGTAGATGCTCGTGTCCGCTTTGAGCTCAGGGGCCATTCCCTCGGCGAGGGCGACCTTCGTGGCGGTAGCAGGAAGCACCAGGACGCGCGGCATCTCGCCCCAGAAGGTGAAGCTGGTCATCCCTTCTCCGAAGAAGGCGCTCTCGGGACGTCCGCCCTCCGATGTTCCTTCACTGTAGAAGGTGCCGTCGATGCCTCCGCGCACGATGAGGTGACGGACGCTGCGGGCACCTCGCGGGGTCAGCGACAGGTCGCGCACCTGTGCCCCCAGTTCAATGGTGTCCAGGCCGGTGCCTGTCAGCCCTCGGACGACCTCGACGGAAGCCGGGATCACCATATCGACGAGGTTCGCGCAGCCGTCGAAGGCCTCGTCGCCGATGGCGGTCAGCCCCTCGGGCAGGATGACGCGCCGCAGCGACGTGGCATTCTCGAAGGCTCCGGCCCCGACCGCCGTCGTCCCCGCGGCCACGGTCGCCTCGCTGGCGGAACTCGCGGGCGTATAGCGGACCAGGGTCCGCACGGACGAGTCGTTGTGGTAGAGCGCTCCGTCATCGACAACGAACGAGGCGTTGGCGGGGCTGACGCTGAGGGTGGCGAGGTTGTCGTTCTCTCCTAGGGCGTAGTCTCCGAGGGAGTTCAGGGATGCACCGACGTGGAACGAGGTCAGGGCTGGGTTCTTCGAGAAGGCTTCCTCAGCGATGGTTGACACAGTGTCCGGTATAGTGATTGTCGTCGCTGAAATACCGACGAATGCACCCTCACCGATGGAGGTCAGACGACCCAGGTCGGGCCGGAAGGTGACCTCGCTGAGCGCGGCATCGTAGCGGAAAGCATTGGTGGACACGCCCGTGGCCCCACCCAGGTCGACGGAGACGAGCGCGGGCATCTGCCAGAACGCCGAGGCCCCCATGGTCTCGAAGCCGTCGGGAAGCGTGAGGGTTGTGAGGGCTGCTCCCTCGAAAGACTGGTCACCGACGCGACGCAGGGTATCGGGGAACGTCACAGATTCGACCTGTGCTCCCAGGAAGGCGAGGTCGTCGATGTCCGTCGTCCCACTCACGACCGTGTAGGCCCCTCCCGCGTTCTTGGCCGCCGGGTAGGCGATCAGGTGCGTGTGATCGCGTGTATACAGCACACCGTCAAGGCTCTCGTAGTTGGGGTTGCCAGCGTCGACCTGGATACGCGTGAGTTCGGGGGTGTTCGCGAAGGAGCCGACGAGCTGGTCCGCGGCGACCTTCGGCCCCAGGTGGACGGAGGTCAGCTTGCTCATGTCAGCGAAGGCGTCGCGGTTGATGGTGACGAGGGAACGCGGCAGAGTGAGCGTCTGGACGTTGGTGTTGGAGAAAACGCGGCTGCCCAGCTCTGCGAGTTCGGAGGGAGCGGCCTCATCATCCTGGAAAGTGATCTCCTCCAGGCTGGTTCCGTAGAACGCTTCATCGTCGATGCGGCGGACGCTCGCGGGGATACGGACCGTACGCAGGGTTGTGTCGGAGAAAGCGCGCGAATCGATTGCGCTCACGCCCGCAGGGATGTCTACCTCGGCGTCAGCTCCCCGATACGCAATGAGGACGCCACTGTCGTCCATGACGAAGTCGCCCGTATCGTCTGCTAGGACATCAACTGTCACGGTGACGGTCTTGACAACGCCCGCGGGGGTCGTCACGGTTGCGGTCAGTGTGCCGACGCCCGCCTGCATGGAAGGAGTGAAGATGGCCGTGGACTCCCCCTCGTCGGGAGCAATGGAACCCAGCGATGCGGAGCTAAGCGCCCACTCGACGCGGCTGCCCCGCAGAGAGGGAGCCAGGAGCGCGTTGAGGAACATGGGTCTGCCGACGGTGGACACCATCGACGAGGCAGACAGCTCGATTCCGGCCTCCTCGGAAACAGCGTGGACCCGAACGGGAACGGAAGCGACGTCAGTTGGCTCGGCGCGACGCTTCACACTAATCGTGGCCTCACCCTCACCGATGGCCGTCACGAAGCCTTTGTCGTCAACGGCGAGGATCGAGGTATCCGACGACGTCCATGTGAGTTCGGAGTGATCGACCGGTGACGTGTCAGACAGTGCCTCAAACATGACGGCTTGTCCGGGAACGAGCGCGGTACTTCCCGGCCACAATCGCAGATGTTGCGTCAGGACATCCCGGCTCGGGCTGACAAATGCTGAGGCCCGCACGTTGCCCTGATGGGCGGCCACGGCCGTCTCCGCCGCGAGTGCGGCGGGGGCGCTTAGTGCGCCAGCGGCCAGGGCACCGACCAGCGCAAACGACAGGGCTACGTGAGTTCGATGGGACACTATTTCTCCGTGTGTTGACAAGCATGCGTGAGGCTACCGTGTCGAATGATGACACCGCAGTCTGTCACACATAATCCCAGGAAGTCTAAGCGTGTACCTGCTGGAAGATATCTCCGCACTGCCATCACATTGCTCAACGCCACCTTTCTAATCAATCATTACCTGCAATAACAATGAAAAACGCGGAACTGTTGACTGTCACACTTACCCCGTCTCCTGCCGACAAAATGGGCCCGCGCCTCCCGATAATCTGACCGGGAGGTGCGGGCGCGGGGTTCAGTGATTCAGCTCAGGCACCTAGCTGATCAACTGACCGTTATCGGCGAAGTGGTACCAGGTACCCCAAATCTTCAGCCACCCAGTGACCATCGCGCCACTGCCAGGCTGCAGGTAGTACCAGTAGCCACCCTCCTTCAGCCACCCAGTGGCCATCGCACCACTGTCGGGGCTGAGGTAGTACCAGGTGGACCCCACCTGCACCCACCCCGTCGCCATCACACCGCTGGCGGGATCCAGGTAGTACCAGTACACACCACTGCGCACCCAACCCGTCGCCTGAGCACCCGAAGAGGAGTGGTAGAACCACTGCCCGTCCTCAAACACCCACCCAGTGCGCATGTACCCGGACGCATCAAAACGATACGTGGAACCATCAATCACCAGGGCCGTGCTCGACGGGTAAGAACCATCCTCGTATCGGTACCACCACCCACGAGCACTCCACTTCCACACGCCAGCCTTCGGCGCGGGAACAGGAGCATTGACGTGAATGGTCGCACTGGCCATCACAGAAGGCTGGGTCGGGTCAGCAACCGTAATAGTCGCATCCCCCGCACCCACCGCACTCACGACACCATCCGCGCTCACCGTCGCCACGGCCTCGTCCGACGACGACCACACCACAGACGTCACCGTCGCATCCACAGGCTCATGCGAGGCGGACAGCGTCACACTCTCCCCCACCACCAGCGACACCAACTCAGGCGACACCGACAGCTTCGTCATGGGAACGAGGGAGGAGGGCAGCTTCGTCGTCCCCTTGTTCTTGGCCCAGTCCCACACATCCAGGGACAGCGTCGACGGTTCATCGCCCTTGTCCTTAATCGCGGTGAACGGCACGTCCTTCAGGTCGTAGTGGGCGTGGAACAGCCCGTCCTCACCCCGCGCGGCGGGTTCCTCCTCGTACTCGCGCTGGACATAGCCCTTACCCGAGTCCAGCGAGATCCCGCATCCGGCGATAGGCGCGGAGTCAGTGACGTCGAACGACAGCGAGTAGGCGTTCTCGCCCGTGGGCACCATCGTCATGTTGCTCACGACGGGAGCCTTCGTGTCCAGTGTGAAATCCCACGTCATCTGCTGCTTCGCGCTGGAGGGGGCGTAGGTTTCGGCCTCGATGACCAGCTTGTAGGGGCCGTCGGGCAGCTCGTTACCCGCCTCGTCGTAGCCATCGAAGTAGGGTTCGTCCGTCCATTCCTCAACGTCGATACCCAGATTACCGTAGGGAATCTCGTGGCTATGTAGGGATGCACGGAGGTGCGAGCGGGTGTAGGAGCGCACGACCTGTCCTGCGTCATTGAGGTAGGTGTAGGTCAGGGTGTCAATGGGGCGCAGCGTGTACGTCGAGGGGCCGACGCGTGAGGGGGCAAGCCACTCATCAGACCGGGAGACGTAGAACAGGTCCGGGTCCGATTGTTGCGCTTCACGGATGTCATTGTGGTTGTAGAGCGGGTTGACGTCGCCCAGCGGCATGCCCGACATCAGGTTCGTGAAGGTGGATCCGCGCAGGTGCACACCGCCACCCGAGGGATCATCCCACTTGCCGTCGAAGACGGACGGATCGCCCCAGGAGCCATAGAAGCCCATGTAGGGCACCGTGAGGCCCGGCTGCCCGTCCACGCTCGTGAAGGTGACGGCACCGTCGATGTAGGTACCGACAGGTGCGTACGCGCTCGCGTACGAGGCAAACTCGGCTGTCGGGGTCACCGTGACGGTCACGGTGACGCTAGACTTCGCTGGGACGGTCACGGAGTCGGTCGAGAAGGCCAGACCGATACCCGTGTTCGTCCAGTTGGTGGAGCGGAATGTGAAAGAGTTTCCTTCAATGGTCGGCGAGAGCGCCTGGCCTCCGAGCGTGTAGGTGCGGTCGGTGCCAGAAACGTTGGTCAGCTGCACCTGGAAGGTCCACCCGTTCGTACCGTCGCCCAGGTCAGCCTTGGGACGCGACGGATTCGCGGCTCCCACCACGCTCGGGTACACCGGCGAGGTCGTAGCCCCCACCGCGTCCACCAGGCCAGAGCCGACCTGACGCGGAGAGTAGAACGCGCCATCCGCCTGCGTCGCGTCCACCACCGGGTGGGCAGTGCCCATCAGAAAGTTCGCGACCACCGCATCCTTGTCGGCGGCACTCATGCCAGCAAACATCGGATCGGCGGCGATACGCTGACGCACGAGGGCAGCAATACCCGCAACCTGAGCCGAGGCCTCGGCCGTGCCGGACCTGCGACCGTACTCGTTACCGGGCAGCGCGGACATGACGGCCCCACCGGGGGCGGCGATCTCGGGCTTGAGACGCAGATCCGGGGTTACGCCCCAAGACGAAAAGTACGACGGGGAAGCGTCAGGCAGGGGCTGGCCATCGGTCCTCTTCACCTCATCGAGGGAGGCAGCTGCCAGGGCGTTCGAGTCGAGCGCGGGCCAGATGATCGCGCCATAGTCGGCGTCGGTGACAAAGGGTTGGTCCTTCTTATTCCAGTTGCCCCACGCGGCGGACGTGTAGTCACCGGCGGGGGCGTTGATAGCGATACCCTTGTCCGCCAGGGCGGCGTAGACGTCGGCATAGACAGCCAAGGCGTCGCCATTTTGCCCGGAATCATCTCCGACGGACACGACAAGAACGTCGGGGGTCAGGACGGCCGCGTCGTCGAGGGCGGCCAACAAAACGCTATCGTTAATGTTCTGATCATCATTGCCAAGAACCTTCGCCATGATGAGCTGCGCGTCGGGCGCGGCACCCCGGAACTCCGAGCCGTTGGCGGCTGCAAGGGCCGCGACGTGCGTGCCGTGGGTGTATCGAACGTCATAGGTTTGGTCGGCGTATTCATCTCGAGCGGGGTATGCCACATCCGCGTCACCGTCGGCGTAGTCGTAGGCGAAGGGGATCTTCGCACTCACCCAGCCGCCGCCCCGCCCGTCACCAAGCGTGGCCGCCAGGGAGGTCACGTCCGCTTGAGACAGGCGCGTGCCCTCCACGGAACCTGCGAATGCGCTGTGGCTCGTGTCGAAGCCGGTGTCGATGATCTCGATGACCTGCCCCGACCCCACCTGGGCGGCCTGGGCAGCCGCCGTCATATCCGTCGCGGTCGAGAGCGAGGGGTCATGATCCTTGCCCTTGCTACCGAAACTGTCGGGGCTGTACACGTTATAGATCGTGGCGCTGTCGCGATCCACGAAGGCGGCCTTCACGCCCGGCGTCGCCCTGATCGCTGCGAGGGATGAGGCTGGCGCTTTGATGGCAAAGCCGTGCAGGGCGTGCGTGTACTCGCGCAGGCCCGTGGCGCTCGCCCCGGGAACAGCAGCCGCCACGGCAGCGTTCACGCGTTCCTTCATGTCTGCGAGCGCTGGGGCGTCGTCCGTCAGCTGGACGATGATCGTCACGACGATGTTTTCGTATTGGTCGGCGGACGAGGTCTGGGTGGACTCTGCGGCCCCGGTGTCATCCGCGATGGAGGCCGGTGTGTTGATTGCCGTCATGGCGAGCGCACCGGCGGTTGTCAATGCCAGTGCCAAGAGTTTTCGATGGGACATGTGCGGCTCACTTCGTTGAGGTTATGACCATGAATGAGATCTCGCTTATGCGAGTTGCCTCACAGCAAACCCCAACCTACTCCCTAACTATCAAGCATCTCAGCTGCCTCAGATTCCATTATTTATCTAATATACAAGTATTTTCGCGGGACATATTGTCTAATAGTATGTTCAGATTTTAACCACCCCGATGAGGGGTCCGGCTGGGCACGGCAAGCAACCAGATAGTCGTCTCCGCATGCCACTGCCACGAAGGCCCGCGCCTCCCGATAATCTGACCGGGAGGCGCGGGCGCAGGGTTCAGCGATTCAGCTCAGGCACCTAGCTGATCAACTGACCGTTATCGGCGAAGTGGTACCAGGTACCCCAAATCTTCAGCCAGCCCGTCGCCATCCCGCCACTGCCGGGCTGCAGGTAGTACCAGTAGCCACCCTCCTTCAGCCACCCGGTAGCCATGGCCCCATCAGAGGGATTCAGGTAGTACCAGGTGGACCCCACCTGCACCCACCCCGTCGCCATCACACCGCTGTCAGGACTCAGGTAGTACCAACGCGCACCAGAAAACACCCAGCCGCTGGCCTGAGCACCCGACGCCTCGTGGTAATACCAGGCACCTTGATCCTTCACCCACCCGGTGCGCATGTACCCGGCCGCATCAAAACGATACGTGGAACCATCAATCACCAGGGTCGCGTTAGACGGGTAAGAACCATCCTCGTATCGGTACCACCAGCCGTGCGCCCCACGCTTCCACACGCCAGCCTTCGGCGCGGGAACAGGAGCATTGACGTGAATGGTCGCACTGGCCATCACAGAAGGCTGGGTCGAGTCAGCAACCGTAATAGTCGCATCCCCCGCGCCCACCGCACTCACGACACCATCCGCACTCACCGTCGCCACGGCCTCGTCCGAGGAGGACCACACGACATCGGTCACGTTCGCTTCCACCGGCGTATGGGAAGCGGACAGCGTGACTGTCTCCCCCACCAACAGCGAAACGAATTCCTCCGATAGTGTCAGCGAGGTCATCGAAACGGGGGTCGCGGACACCGGCATGACGCCCTTATTTTTAGGCCAGTCCCACACCTGCAGGGACAGCGTGGAGAGATCCGAACCTTTGCCCGCGCGCTCGACAAGCGTCGAGAGTGGCACGTCGACGTGTCGATGATAGAGTCCGTCATCCGACCGGTCGCCCGCTTCCTCGAATGTCTCCCGCAGGAAGGAGTCGCCGTCAGCTGTTAGGGAGAACCCGTAGGCAGCGATGGGTGCGAAGTCAACAACGTCAAAGGAGAGTGCAACAGCGTCTCCTTCGCCGGTGAGCTTCACGTTCGACACGATGGGAGCCTTTGTGTCCAGCGTGAAATCCCACGTCAGCTGCTGCTTCGCGCTGGAGGGAGCGTAGGTCTCGGCCTCGATGACCAACTTGTAGGGGCCGTCAGGCAGCTCATTACCCGCCTCATCGTAGCCATCAAAGACAGGCTGACGACCGTATTCTTCGACCCAGGCGAAGATATTTCCGTAGTAGTTATGTTCATCGAATGACGCGCGGACATTTTCACGAGTGTATGAGCGCACGACCGTCCCTACCTCGTTGAGGTAACTATAGGTCAGGGTACGAGCGGGGCGCAGCATGAAGGTGTACGGGGCGATGCGGGTTGGTGCCTCATGCTCGCTTGATCGAGAGGCGTAGAAGAGCGCCGGGTCGGATATCCCCGCTTCCCTGATATCAGCGTACTCATTGAACGGGTTGGCCGAACCGAGCGGCATCCCCGTCGCTATATTTCGCAGGGAAGAACCGTACATGTGGTAGTAGTAGCCTGTCCCGTCGCTCCACTTGCCGTCGAAGACGGACGGGTCACCCCAGGAGCCGTAGAAGCCCATGTAGGGAACCGTCAGGTCGGGCTGCCCGTCCGTGCTCGTGAAGGTGACGGCGCCGTCGATGAACGTGCCCTTGGGGGCGTTGGCGTTCGCGTACGAGGCAAAAGCGGCCTTCGGGGTCACCGTGACGGTCACGCTCGCGCTGGACTGAGCCGGGACGGTCACCGAGTCGGTCGAAAAGGTCAGGTCAATGCCTTTACCTGCCCAGTTGGTGGAGTGCGTCGTGAAGGAATCCTTCTTGACGTTCTCGGACAGGGCCTGGCCGCCGAGCGTGTAGGTGCGGTCGATGTCAGAGACGTTGGTCAGCTGCACCTGGAACGTCCACCCGTTCGTACCGTCACCCAGGTCGGCCTTGGGGCGCGACGGATTGGCGGCTCCCACCACGCTCGGGTACACCGGCGAGGTCGTAGCCCCCACCGCGTCCACCAGGCCAGAGCCGACCTGACGCGGAGAGTAGAACGCGCCATCCGCCTGCGTCGCGTCCACCACCGGGTGGGCAGTGCCCATCAGAAAGTTCGCGACCACCGCATCCTTGTCGGCGGCACTCATGCCAGCAAACATCGGATCGGCGGCGATACGCTGACGCACGAGGGCAGCAATACCCGCAACCTGAGCCGAGGCCTCGGCCGTGCCGGACCTGCGACCGTACTCGTTACCGGGCAGCGCGGACAAGACTGCACCGCCGGGGGCCGCGATCTCGGGCTTGAGACGCAGATCCGGGGTCACGCCCCAGGACGAAAAGTACGACGGGGTAAGTTCCAAGGGTACCCAGGTGGTGGCACCGCGCGTAAGGGTCACCTCGGCAAAGCCCTGACCGGATGCCTCGATTGCGGCTAGCAGAGCGTCGTAATCGTGCTTCGTTATGGTCACGGTCGGCAGAGTAAAGGCCTCATAGACGTCCTCCACCTGCGGGGAAGGATAGTCGTAGGACCCGGCGATCATGAGCGCAGAAGGCCCTGCGGCGATGTTTTGGGCGATACGGATTTTGTCCTTTACACGCAAGGACTCCTTAGCCAGACTATCCCAGCCATCTTCCTCCTCCAGGAAGATCGTACGAGACAGGTCCTCATGGTCGTCTGTCATGTATTTCTGTAGCACATCGGTTCCGCCAGCTCCCACGTCGATCACCTTGTAGGTTCCGTCATCGAGAGCATCAAGCCCCGGTCCTTGCCCTCCACGGCTCATCTGCACCGAGCGGCAGGCAATCGCATGTTCCCCCAGTGACACGTAGTGCAGATATTCAGCCTCGTTAACCGACGCCGTCGCTAGAGTATTCGAGTCAAGCGCGGGAGCGATGAGCGCGCCCGAATCAGCGTCACTCGTGTACGGATAGGCCCCGTAGTTGGTGTTCCCGTACGCCACGGAGGTGTAGTCTCCGGCAGGCACGTTCACGGAGATGCCCTTGCGCGTTAGAGCTGCGTAGACATCCGCGTAGACGGCGTTGGCCTCAGCGTTCGTCGTTAACGGCTCATCCACGGACACAGTGAGGACGTCGGGGGCCATGACCATCGCATCGTCCAGGGCGGACAGTAGGATACTGTCTCGCACGTGTTCCTCCTTGTCGCCAAGCACCTTGGCGACGATGAGCTGCGCGTCCGGTGCCGCGCCCCGGAACTGCGCGCTGTTCGCGACGGCTAGGGCGGCCACGTGGGTGCCGTGAGCGTATCGGGCATCGTATTCAGTACCGGCAAATTCGGGAGGTGCTGGATAGGCTACGTCCACGTCACCGTCCGCGTAGTCGTACGCGAAGGGGATCTTCTCGCTGACCCAGCCGCCGCCCTGCCCATCACCGAGCGTGGTCGCCAGGGAGGTCACGTCCGCTTGAGACAGGCGCGCGCCCTCCACGGAACCCGCGAAGGCGGAGTGGGCGGTGTCGACACCATTGTCAATGATTTCGATGACCTGTCCCCTACCGGTGGGACTCGCGTGCTTGGCCTGCGTCATGTCCATCGCAATCGCTTGCGAGGGGTCAGACTCGGGGCCACGCTGCACGTCACCAGTTGCCTTGTATTGTTCCTCAATCAAGTTGAAGTATCGGTCTTCGAAGGCGTTCTTGACGCCCTGCGTGGCCTTGATCGCGTTGACAGAATTTGGCGGTGCTTGGATGACGAATCCTCGCAGAGCGTGCGTGTAGTCGCGTGTAACAGTGGTGGTCGCCCCCGGCACAGCCGCCACCACGGACGCGGCGACGCGTTCCTTCATAGTGGCGAGATCGGGGGCGTCGTCGGTCAGTTGGACAATGACCACGGAGTACAGCCCCTCGTTCTCCTGAGAGGACGAGGCATAGGCGGGTTCCGTCGCCTGCGTGTCGTCCGCGAGGGACGCTGGCACGCTGACTGTTGTCAGAGCCAGGGCGCCGGCTACCGCCAGCGCCAGTGACAAGAGTTTCCGATGGGCCATCTTCGGCTCCCTTCATTGGAACTATGAGTGCGAATGAGGTGGCATCAATGCAACTTCAGTCACTTCTCAGCATAATTGTCAGCACCTCTGTCAAACACTCTCATTTGTGATACAAACTGTGCGTCAAACCCTGACATGGTGTCGCGGAGAGGACTGGTGCGACCGCTGTTGAGTCAATTTCCGCTCGAAGGAGGCCTCAGGCGCATACTCCCAACACATCGGTTGCGACGAAGGCCCGCGCCTCCCGATAATCTGACCGGGAGGTGCGGGCGCGGGGTTCAGTGATTCAGCTCAGGCACCTAGCTGATCAACTGACCGTTATCGGCGAAGTGGTAACAGGTACCCCAAATCTTCAGCCACCCAGTGACCATCGCGCCACTGCCGGGCTGCAGGTAGTACCAGTAGCCACCCTCCTTCAGCCACCCAGTGGCCATCGCACCACTGTCGGGGCTGAGGTAGTACCAGGTGGACCCCACCTGCACCCACCCCGTCGCCATCACACCGCTGGCGGGATCCAGGTAATACCAGTACACACCACTGCGCACCCAACCCGTCGTCTGAGCACCCGACGCCTCGTGGTAATACCAGGCACCCTGATCCTTCACCCACCCGGTGCGCATGTACCCGGCCGCATCAAAACGATACGTGGAACCATCAATCACCAGGGCCGTGTTAGACGGGTAAGAACCATCCTCGTAGCGGTACCACCACCCACGAGCACCCCACTTCCACTCCCCGGTCTTCGGGGCGGCCTTGAGGTCTACCTTCACGGTTCCCTTGTTGAGCGGCCAGTCCCACACCTGCAGGTAGACGGTTGACGGGTCGCCGCCCGACCGCTGGGCAATCGTCGAGATCGGCACGTCGTAGTGGTAGTGGATCAGCCCGTCCTCCCCGTGCTCGCCCCAGTGGTACTCCTTCTCCTGCATGAAGGGCGCTCCGTCAGCCGTCGACGAGAATCCGTACCCCGCGATATAGGAGGAGTCGGTGACGTCGAAGGACAGCGTACGTTCGTTGCCCTCGCCCGTGATCGTCAGGTTCGAGACGACGGGTGCCTGCGTGTCGAGGCGAATCACGTGCGTCAGCTGCTGTGTCGTCGGAGTCGCATCAGTCGACGTGCCTTCGATGGTGAGGGTGTAGGCACCGTCCGGCAGCTCGTTACCCGCCGCATCATATCCTTCAAATATAGGGGTGCTGTCGAAATGCTCTTCCGCGGTGGTCACCTCAGTAAAGCGCCCGTTAAAGTACGAGTGGCTCTTGGGCACACTCCCGTACTCGTACGAGCGCACGACTTCCCCTGTCTCGTTGGTGTAGGTGTACGTCAACTTGTCGACGTCTCGCAGCAGAATCGTCGCCGGGATTGCGTACGTCCTGGCGTTTTCTTCCGCCGAGCGCGTGATGATGTACAGGTCGCGGTCATTCGTGCTGATCGCCATGGACTCTTCCGGATCGAAGGGGTTGATCTGGCCGAGGGGCAGGCCGTGGAAGGTCATTGTGGACGTGCCGATCTTTCCCTTCCCGTACACGGGGCTATCGAAGATCGTCGGCTGTTCCTCGGCACCGTAGAAGCCCAGGTAGGGAACGGTCAGGCCGGGTTGTCCGTCTGTGCTCGTGAAGGTTACGGCACCGTCGATAAACGTGCCCTGAGGAGTGTGTTCCGCCGCGAACGAGGCAAATTCGGCTGTCGGGGTCACCGTGACGGTCACGGTGGCGCTCGACTTCGCGGGAACGGTCACGGAGTCGGAGGAGAAGGTCAGGTCGATCCCCTTGCCCGTCCAGTTCGTCGCGTGCCCTGTGTAGAGGAGGAAGTTCACGTCCTCGGACAGGGCCTGGCCGCCGAGCGTGTACGTGTGGGCGGCGTCGGACACGTTGGTCAGCTGTACCTGGAAGGTCCACCCGTCGGTTCCGTCTCCGAGCTCCGCCTTGGGACGCGAGGAGTCCGCGGCTCCCACGACGCTCGGGTACACCGGCGAGGTCGTGGCCCCCACCGCGTCCACGAGGCCCGCGCCGACGCGGCGCGGCGAATAGAAGGCTCCGTCCGCCTTCGTCGCATCCACAATCGGGTGGGCCGTGCCCATGAGGAGGTTGGTGATCACCGCGTTCTTGTCCGCCGCGCTCATCGCCGCGAAGGCCGGGTCGGTCGCAATGCGCTGGCGCACGAGGGCGGCGACGCCCGCCACCTGTGCCGAGGCCTCGGCCGTGCCTGTTTCGTCGTCGTACTCGTTGCCCGGCTCAGACGATGTCACACTGCCACCGGGCGCGGCGATTTCAGGCTTCAGCCTGAGATCAGGATTCACGCCCCACGAGGAGGAATTCCACGGGGCCAGGCCCCCCTCCCCCTGATCGTTAGATCTGAGAACGGCTGCCACCGACAAGACGGACGAATATGCAGCAGGCGCACCAACCGAACTCATCTGGGGGGAGAGAGTCCGCCATTCAGCGCGTCCGTAATCACCAGCCGGCGCTACAACCGTCATTCCCGCGTTGGAGAGCCTGTCATAGGCCCGCTCGTAGAGTCTTACCGCATCGCCACTAATATCGCGGTCCGACATGAAAGACACGGCGACAGTGTCTGGCCTGATCACCATCGCATCGTCCAGGGCTGCCAGCAGGTCGCTGTCACGCGCGACGTTCCAGGAGTCAGAGACAACCTTCGCGACAACGAGCTGAGCCTGCGGCGCAGCGCCCCTATACGCTTTGTCGTTGGCGGCGGCGAGGCCAGCCATACGAGTGCCATGCACGTGCCGCGTATAGCTTTCACGGTCATGCTCGTAACCGACCAGTACGTCCGTGTCGCCGTCCGCATAGTCATAGACGAAGGGGATCTTGTCGCTGACCCACGCGCCCCCCTTGCCAGCCCCAAGGCTCGCTGTCAGGGATGTCATGTCCGCCTGGGTGAGGCGCAGTGACGTGCTATCCATAGAACCCGCGAAGGCCTCGTGCGAGGTGTCCAGGCCCGTGTCGATCACCTCGATGACGAGTCCCTGCCCCTGCTGGACTGCCTGATCAGCGCGCGTCACCCCCGCTGGATTAGTGATCTTGGCGCTACCGCCCCACAGGAATTCCGGATACATGATCGGCTCGCGCGTGCCCTCCGCGAACGCGGCCGCAACACCGCGCACGCCCTTGATGGCCTTGAGGGCGGACCTGGGTGCCTTGAGCGCGAAGCCCTCGAACACGTGGTGGTAGTCCCGCACGTACTCGATGGTTGCCCCAGGCGTCGCGGCAGCTACCGCTTGCCCGAGGCGCTCTCTCACTCCCTCGAGATCCGCAGCGCCATCTTCGAGCTGAACGATGAACGTTTGCTGCGCGTCGTCCGCAGCGTCGGCACCCTGCGACACCTCGCCGTGATCTACATCGATCGCGTACGAGGCCGGGATACTCATGGTCGTGATGGTCAGGGCACCGGTCGCGACGAGCGCCAGTGCCGTCATTTTGCAGTGGGACATGTGTGTTTCCCTTTCTTAACAACTGCGTTATGGGGGCGCACATTGCCGCGCCGATCCATCCCTTTAAGAGTAACTGAAAGCAGGCCAGGCAGGGACAGTTATCTCGAATTCTTATCATCATTGTCAAACTGCCATTCATTGAATCTGTCCGACAAACTCATCACATGAATAACGCAGTGCCCGAATTCTCAACAGAAAACCTGACACGTTATGCAGGCTCACCGTCACATACGCACAGACAGCTTGTCGCAGCTTCGACCTTCCCGGGCCAATCATTACCCATAAAAGCCCGCACCTCCCGATAATCTGACCGGGAGGTGCGGGCGCGGGGTTCAGTGATTCAGCTCAGGCACCTAGCTGATCAACTGACCGTTATCGGCGAAGTGGTACCAGGTACCCCAAATCTTCAGCCACCCAGTGACCATCGCGCCACTGCCAGGCTGCAGGTAGTACCAGTAGCCACCCTCCTTCAGCCACCCAGTGGCCATCGCACCACTGTCGGGGCTCAGGTAGTACCAGGTGGACCCCACCTGCACCCACCCCGTCGCCATCACACCGCTGGCGGGATCCAGGTAATACCAGTACACACCACTGCGCACCCAACCCGTCGTCTGAGCACCCGACGCCTCGTGGTAATACCAGGCACCCTGATCCTTCACCCACCCGGTGCGCATGTACCCGGACGCATCAAAACGATACGTGGAACCATCAATCACCAGGGCCGTGCTCGACGGGTAAGAACCATCCTCGTAGCGATACCACCACCCACGAGCCCCACGTACCCACTTCCCGCTCTTCGGGGTAGGAGCAGGCGCACTGACGTGAATGGTCGCACTGGCCATCACAGAAGGCTGGGTCGGGTCAGCAACCGTAATAGTCGCATCCCCCGCACCCACCGCACTCACGACACCATCCGCGCTCACCGTCGCTACGGCCTCGTCCGACGACGACCACACCACAGACGTCACCGTCGCATCCGCAGGCTCATGCGAGGCGGACAGCGTCACGCTCTCCCCCACCGCCAGCGACGCCAACTCAGGCGACACCGACAGGGAGGTCATCGCGACAGGCTTGATGGCCGCGGTCGTCGTCCCCTCGTTCTTGGCCCAGTCCCACGCGTAGAGGTAGATGGTTGCGGGATCGACGCCGAGCTGGCTCCGGACATCGACAATCTTCACGTGATAGTGCTCGTGGAAGAGGCCATCGTCTGCGCGCTGACCCAGATACTCTTCTTCCTTCCACAGGGTGAGCGCGCCGTCCGGGGTGGCCTTGAAGCCGAAGCCGGCAATCGGCGAGGCGTCGGTCACGTCAAAGGACAGTGTCGCAGCATCCCCCTCGCCCGTGATTGCAACGTTCGAGATGACGGGCGAGGCCGTGTCCACCGCGAAGCTGTAGCTGGTCTGCTGAGTCGTTGACGACGGCCCGTAGGTGGCGGCCTCAATCGTCACCGTGTAGCGCCCGTCGGGCAGCTCGTTACCGTCCGCGTCGTAGCCGTCGAAACCCGGAGCGCATCCGGGCGACATGAACTCGACATTGTGCATGCCGCGCCAGTGGTCGTCGTAGAACGCCTTGTCCGCGCGATCACACGTGTAGGTGCTCACGGTCGCCCCGGCCTCGTTCGTGACTGTGTAGGTCAGCGACGGGACGGCGCGCAGGAGGATGGTCCCCGTAGCAGCACGAGTACGCGCGCCAGCCTTCGTGGAACGCGTGATGACGAAGCCCTCGGGGTTGAAGTCGTGCAGCGCCCTCTCGTCTTCGATCTCGAAGGGGTTGAACTGCCCGAACGGCAGGGTGCTACTCATGAGTGTTGTGCCGAAGCCGACCTTGTGGTTGTTCGGGCTCTGCTGATCGAAGACGCTCGCCGCTCCCCACGAGCCGTAGAAGCCCAGGTAGGGAACCGTCAGGTTGGGCTGTCCGTCCGTGCTCGCGAAGGTCACGGCACCGTCGATGAAGGTTCCGTTGGGCGTGTTGCTCGTCGCGTACGAGGCAAACTCGCCCTTCGGGGTCACCGTGACGGTCACGGTGACGCTCGACTTCGCGGGCACGGTCACAGAGTCGGAGGAGAAGGTCAGGTCGATCCCCTTCCCCGCCCAGTTGGTGGAGTGCTGGCTAAACAGTATGCCCGAGAGGCTCTCGGAGAGGGCCTGTCCGCCGAGCGTGTACGTGTGGGCAGCGTCGGACACATTGGTCAGCTGTACCTGGAAGCTCCACCCGTCGGTTCCGTCGCCCAGATCAGCCTTGGGACGCGAGGAGTCCGCGGCTCCAACCACGCTCGGGTACACCGGCGAGGTCGTGGCCCCCACCGCGTCCACCAAGCCCGCGCCGACGCGGCGCGGCGAATAGAAAGTCCCGTCGGCCTGTGTCGCGTCCGGGATCGGGCGCGCAGTGCCCATCAGGAAGTTGGTGACCACCGCGTTCTTCTCCGCCGCGCTCATCCCCGCGAAGGCCGGATCGGTCGCCACGCGCTGACGCACGAGGGCGGCGATACCCGCAACCTGAGCCGAGGCCTCGGCCGTGCCGGACATGCGACCGTAGTAGTTCCCGGGGCTGGCCGACATGACGGCCCCGCCGGGGGCGGCAATCTCGGGCTTGAGGCGCAGGTCGTAGGTCGCGCCCGTGCCGGAGAAGTCGGAGACGCTGATCGGCTGCGACCCCTGCTCCGCCACGGTCTGTTCATCGACCGAGGCCACCGCCAGGGTCGAAGGGTAGAACGCGGGGAAGCCGAGCAGCCCCGTATCCGGGTCACTGGCGTAGCTGTTGTTCTCGTTATTTCCGGCCGGCGCGTTCACGACGATGCCCTGATCGCTGAGGGTCTGATACACCTGCGAGTAGAGCGCGACCGAGTCAGTGCTCATCCCCTCGAGCGTCGCGAAGGACACGGTGAGCGCGTCAGGCTTCAGTACTGCCGCGTCGTCGAGGGCGGCCAGCAAGGCGCTGTCGTTCGCGGTGTACGTGTTTCCCCTGGTGGCCTTCGCGACAATGAGCTGTGCGCCGGGGGCTGCACCCGTCAAGGCAGTGTCGTTGGCGGTCGCGAGAGCCGCGACGTGCGTGCCCTGTTCGGATGCCCATCCGCCCTCACTACCCGGTATCACATTCGCGTCACCGTCGCCATAATCGTAGGCGAAGGGGATCTTGTCGCTGACCCATGCGCCGTTCTTGCCAGCACCGAGGTCTGTCATCAGGGCCGTCATGTCCGTCTGCGTGAGGCGCAGCGAGGCGGCGTCCATCACGCCCGCGAAGGCCTCGTGCGAGGTGTCAACCCCCGTGTCGATGACCTCGACGACTTGCCCCTGGCCTCTCTGGGAGGCTGCCGCAGCACCGGTCATACGCGAGGCCGCGCCCAGATCTGACGAATCAGCAGGTTTTCCGTACCCGCCCTGGATGCTCCAAAAGTCGGGGTCAGTGACCGGATCGTGGTACCCCTCAACAAAGGCACCCGCCACGCCCTGCGTCGCTTTGATGGCCGAGAGCGCGGAGTCCGGCGCCTTGATCGCGAGGCCCTCGAAAGCGTGCGTGTAGTCTCGCACGACCTCCATGGTCGCGCCTGGCGAGGCCTGGGCGACGGCGTCACCAATACGTTTCTTGGCATCGGCGAGCCTGGCAGCAGGGTCGCCGCTCCCCTCCTCAAGGTGGACGATGATCGTGAATGGTGAGGTGGCATCGGCCAGGGTCGGTGACGAGGCATCGGCGCGGTCCGCGTCGGCCGCGAACGAGGGCAGCATCGTCGTTGTAGTGACAACGAGGGCACCGGAGGCGACGAGCGCCAGTGCCGACAATCGACGGTGAATCATCTGTGGCTCACTTCGTTAACAAATGGACAGGGGATGCAACGTGCAGCACGCCCTACCGTCAAGAGTAGACGATGCAGGTGCTTACCGCGACATGCTTATTGCGAATTTTTTCCATGATCTGTCAAAGCCATATTCGCATGTTCTGGTGACAGAGCACGTTCATGACCATCATTTCTCTGTCACACACGAGGAGGACTCTGACCACGAAATAACTTGTATGCGTACATCGACCGTCGTTTGACATTGACGTTGACACTCATGCTGAGCATCACGGGCTGCCGAAAGACCCGGGTCCGCTCCCCGGAATCTTCCGGGGAGCGGACCCGGGTCAATTCGTCGACTCGTCGATCAGCCGATCCACTGGCCGCCATTCGAGAAGTGGTACCACGTACCCGAGATCTGGAGCCACCCGGTCGCCATCGCGCCACTGGAGGGATCCAGGTAGTACCAGGAGCCGCCATCTTTGAGCCAGCCGGTCGCCATATCACCGGCAGCATTCAGGTAGTACCAGGCCGAACCCACCTGCGTCCAGCCCGTCACCATCGCGCCACTGGAGGGATCCAGGTAGTACCAGGAGCCGCCGACGAGAGTCCAGCCGCTCGCCTGAGCACCCGATCCAGTGTGGTAGTACCAAGAGCCGCCATCCTTCACCCAGCCCGTGCGCATGTATCCGGACGCATCGAATCGGTAGACCGTGCCACCAATCGTCACCGCCTGATCCTTCGGGTAGGAGCCGTCCGCGTTGCTGTACCACCAGCCGCGAGAGTCCTGCTTCCACTCACCGGCCTGCGGCTGGGGCTGGGGAGCCGGGGAGGATCCGACACTCAGCATCGTCGAGTGGAGCGCGTACGAGGCATCGCGCACGTCGACGCGCAGGCTCACATCCGCGCTGGCCGGCGTCCACGCGTACGAGGCCACACCAGACGTGACAGCACTCCAGTCCTGCAGGACGGTTTCAGCGTTCCCCGGTCCAACCTGAACGAAGCGCACCTCGCGCACATTCTGGGTGCCGCCGGTAGCGGTGGCGGTCACCGTCGTCGACGTACCAAGGCTCGCGGTCAGCGCATACCCAGCCCCTGCCTCGGCGATGCCAGGACCCGACAGAGCGAGCGTGGGCACGGAGTACGCCTTCAGATTCGCCGTCGCGTATCCGGCCTTCTCCATCGCAGCCTTCACCGTCTTCCAAGCCTGCGATCCCTCCTTCCCGACAACGTAAATGGTGGTGTTCGCCTTGACGTCGGAGGCGGCGTCTTCGTCGAGTTCGAGCGACGTGAGGCTCGCGGGCAGGACAACGACGCGCGGCGTCTCACCCCAGAAGGAGAACGTCGTCATGCCCTCACCGAAGAACGCGCTCTCCGGGCGACCGTTCGAGGCCTGGCCCTCGGAGTAAAACTCGCCGTTCACACCGCCGCGCACGACGATGTGACGGACGTTCCGGACGCCGCGCGTGACGATGCTCAGCTTCCTGACCCGATCCCCCAACTCAAGCGTATCCACGCCGGTATTCGACACGCCCGCAACCGAGGTGACGGACGCAGGAACAACCAAGCTGGTCAGATTCGTGCAGCCGCCGAATGCGTCCTCGCCGATTTCCTCGAGCCTTCCCAGGTCGGGGCGCAGGTTCACCTCGGTCAACGCGAGATCGTTCAGGAACGCGTCGTCCGAGACGGTGGTCGTACCACCCAGGTCCACTCGGGCAAGATTCGACGCGTACGAGAAGGCCCAGGAACCGATTGTCTCGAACGAATCCGGCAGGGTCAGCGAGGTGAGCCGAGAGCTTTCAAAGGCGTACTCGCCGATTCTGCGCAGTGAGGAAGGCAGCGTCACGGAAGTGACCGAGGCATCCGCGAACGCGTAGTCATCGATGTCGGTGGTTCCATCAAGGACCGCGTAGGAGCCCCCCTTATTCTTCGCCTGCGGATAGGCGATCAGGTGCGAATGATCCTTCGTATACAAGACGCCGTCGACGCTCGCATAGTTGCGGTTGTTGGCGTCGACCTCAATGGAGGCGAGCGCTTTTGCGCCCGGGAAGGCGGCCGCCAGCTGACCTGCAGCGACCTTGGCTCCGAGGCGGACCGAGGTGAGCCTACTCATCCCTGCGAAGGCATTGTCACCAATCGTCACGACGGAGCCGGGCAGTGTTATGGTCGCCAGGCTCGTTGACTGGAACGCGCGATCCCCAATCGTGGCGAGCTGGGACGGATGCGCCTTGTCGTCCTGGAAGGTAATCTCCCTCAAGTCCTGACTCACGAACGCATCATCGCCGATGACGCGCACGCTCGCCGGGACCCACAGCTTCGTCAACTGCGCGTTCGCGAACGCCTCAGTGCTGATCTCGGTGACCCCATCGGGGATCGTGACCTCCGTGGAGCTTCCCGTGTAGGCGGTGAGAACGCCGTTCTTATCGATCTCGAAGTTCCCGGATGGATTGGGCTGCGCGGCCGGTGACACGACGCTGACACTCGTTGTTGTCCCGGCGTCGACAGCGAAGGCCGCAGGAACGCCGACCGTCGTAAAAGAAACCGCCCCAGCCAGCGCTAACGCGAGCACTGATACTTTTCGATGAGACATGTATGTGTCCCCCTGTGTTGACAATTCGGTAAAACGAGGGTTCGGTCCACGCGACACGAACGCTTGTCACACACTACTCCCCACAGGGATGTCACCCACTCTTTGCAACAACCATTCTCACGATACGTCAATCCCTCAATCACACGCACCACCCGGAGTACCATGCGCCCTCATCGACAAGCCACCTGTCCCGCGCTTGTCACCCCGCACCAGCTACCCCTGTACACACGCTAACGCACGGACTCTGACCGGTCTCATTAGCATCTGACCGTCCGCGCCTGACGGAGTAGCTCACCGTACGGCACAGCACATACGCCGAGGGGCCGACCTTTCGGTCGGCCCCTCGGCGTATCCCATCAACACAGTGCGAGTTCTCCCAAATGACTCCTCAAACGTAGCTCGTCGGCATATCCCGGACCCGTGTGGCCCGTGCCGTATTCCCTTGTGATGACACCTACTGTAGGTGCCGAGTCTGTGGAGACAGCCAGAGCATCCTGTGAAAACGCTGGAATTTCAGCGGTGTGCGCCCCTGGGTGGTGTCCCAGGGGCGCACACTCGGGCGCTCACACCCACATCAATCACTCAGATCAGCTCCACTGGCCCAAATCAGAAAAGAAATACCACGTCCCCCCAATCCACACCCAACCAGTCACCATCACACCCGAATCCTTCAAAAAATACCAAGAATCACCAACCCGCAACCAACCAGTCACCATCGCACCATCGGCCGGGTTCAGGTAGTACCACGACCCACGAACCATCATCCAACCCGTGGCCATCGCGCCACTGTCGGGGTTGAGGAAGAACCACGATCCGCCAACCCTGACCCAACCGGTTGTCATAACACCTTCGGCACTCATGTAGAACCACGATGAGCCAAGGCGCAGCCAGCCGGTGGCCATTGCTCCGGTGATCTCATCGAGGTAGAACCACGACATACCTTGCCTCACCCAGCCCACAGCCTGGGCACCCGATGCCTGGTGGTAAAACCACGATCCCTGATCCTTGACCCAGCCAGTGCGCATGTAACCGAACTCGTCAAAGCGATAGACGGACCCGCCAATCACAAGCGTGGCGTCCTTCGGAAAGGACCCATCGGCCCGGCGATACCACCAACCACGCGCGTCACTCATCCACTCACCCTCCGCGGGAGCCGGATCCGGGTTGGGAGCCGGATCCGGATTCGGAGCGGGACCCGGGTTGGGAGCGGGGTCCGGGTTGGGAGCCGGATCCGGATTCGGAGCGGGGTCCGGGTTGGGAGCCGGATCCGGATTCGGAGCGGGGTCCGGGTTGGGTGCCGGATCCGGATTCGGAGCGAGTGCACCCGGCATCGCCAGGCGCACCACGGACGTCAGGTACGAGGCGTCACGCACCTCGACGCGCAGCGCCACATCATCGGCCGACGGGGTCCAGGGGAAGGTCGCGGACACACCCCCAGCGCGGTCCACTCCGGCGCTCATGTCAGTCCAGTCGCGCACCAGCGTCTCGGTGCCATCGGCACCGACCTGGAGCGCGCGCACCTGCTGAGTACCCGCGATACCACCCGTCACCGAGACGGTGACGTCCACCGGAGAGCCAGCCGCGCCCGTAAGCGTGTACCCAGCCCCGGCCTCGGCGATGCCCGTGCCGGACAGCGTCACGGACGGCGCGGTGTAGGCGTGCAGCTGCGACACGTCGATGCCCGCAGCCTCCATGGCCGCCTTCGCGATGTTCCACGCAGCCGAGCCTTCGGCACCGGCGACGTACACCTGCGTGTCCGCCTTCTTCTCGTCGCTCAGGTCCTGCTCGAGATCCAGGCGGGTGAGCGTGGACGGCAGGACGAGGACTCGCGGCACGTCCACGCCGAAGGACACGGAGGTCATGCCCTCGCCGAAGAACGCGCTTTCGCGACGTCCGTTCGTCGGGCGGCCATCGTAGACGAAGGAACCGTCCTCACCACCGCGCACGACGATGCGACGAGGCATCGGCACCCAGCTGCCCTCCATGCGGATCGAGCGCACCTTGGTACCGTACTCAACCATCTCCAGGGAGTTGCCCACGACGCCCGTCGAGGTCTGGACCGAATTCGGGATAACCAGCTCGGTCAGAGCCGCGCAGCCGGCGAAGGCCTCGTCGCCGATGGTCGTCACGCCTTCGGGCAGGACGACGCGCGTCACCGTCTTGCTGTTGGCGAACGCCGACGCACCGATCTCAACCGTGCCCGCGAGCACCGCGTAGTCGGTGATCGCGTTAGCCGCCGGGGAGAGCATCAGGTGCAGGCCGTCTGCCCCCTTGCGGTAGAGGACATTCTGATCGGCCGACAACACCTGATTGCCAGCGCCGACGGTCAGGGTCGCGATGTTGCGGTCGTTGTACAAAGCGGTCTCGCCGAAAGAGGTCACGCCCGCGCCCAGGTGGAACTGGGTGATACCCGTGCTGTCGGAGAATGCCTGCTCACCGACCGTGGTCACCGAATCCGGCAGGGTCACGGCCTTCATGCCCGTGCGGCTGAACCCGAAGTCTCCGATAGTCGTCAGCTTGTTCAGGTCGGAACGGAAATTGACGCCGTTCTTGGCTCCCACTCCCTCGAAGGCGCTTCCCTTAATCGTGACAGTGCCGCCCAGGTCGATGGTGTCGAGGCTGGCCGCGAGGCAGAAGGCGCACGTGCCCACCGTGTCGAAGCCCTCCGGCAGGGTCAGTGCGGTGAGGGCGGAGAGGCGGAAGGCCTCATCGCCGATGGTGCGCAACGACGTCGGCAGAGTGACGGTCACGATACCCGCCTCGGCGAAGGCCTTGTTGGCGATCTCGGTCGTGCCCTCCGGGACCGTGTAGGAGCCGCCGGAGTTCTTCGCCGCCGGGTACATGATCAGACGCGCGTGGTCCTTAGAGAACAGGACGCCGTCCACGGACTCGTAGTTGGGGTTCGCACTATCGACCTCGACCGAGGTCAGGGCGGACGTCTCAGCGTAGCCCGAGGTGATCGACTCGGCGGAGACCTTCGCGCCGAAGGACAGCGAGGTCAGAGCCTTGTTGTAGTCGATGAACTCGGCACCAATCGTCGTGACGGAACGAGGCAGGGCCAGGGTTTCCAGCGACACGTGCGCGAAGGCTCTCTCGCCGATCGACGTCAGCTGCGAGGGCGCAGCCGCGTCGTCTTGGAAGGTAATTGTCTTCAGCGAGGAGTAGATGAACGCCTCGTTGCCGATGGTACGCACGGCGGCGGGGATCGTCACGTTCTCCACGGAGGAGTTCGCGAAGGCTCGCTCACCGATGTCGGTGACGCCCTCGGGGAGGACAACGTCGGTCGCACTGCCCTTGTAGGCGGTCAGCACGCCGTTCTCGTCGATCTCGAAGTCGTCGGCGTCGGCGGAGCGCACGGTCACGGGGATCTGCGCGGACTTGGTCGCGCCGCCCGAGGTCACGGATGCGCTCAGCGTGCCCGTGCCGACGTGGTCGCCGCCCGTCAGCGTCGCGCTCGTCGTATCGGTGCCAGCCACAACGGTCGCCAGACCGGCGGGTTCAACACTCCAGGTCACCGCGGCACCCGCCAGGGAGGGAGCCAGGTACGCCTTCACCGAGGCCTCCTCGCCCGCCTTCACGGACAGGGAGGTCTGCTCGATCTCAATGCCGGTGTCCTCGGAGATCGTGCGCACGTGGATGGTGGCCGAGGCCGACAGAGTCGGTTGGGCAGCGTCGGTCACGGTGATCGTCGCGTCACCCGCGCCCACCGCGCTGACCTCGCCGGTGTCGCTGACGGTGGCCACGGCCTCGTCCGAGGAGGACCACACCAGGTCGGTGACGTTCGCGTTCGTCGGCTCGTACGCGGCGCTCAGCGTGACCTTCTCACCCGCTACGACCGTGGTCTCGGCGGGCGAGAGCGTCAGGGACGTCATCGGGATGGTCTGGAAGCGCAGCTGCTGGCGGGTCTGGTTCTTACCCCAGTCCCACGCGTACAGGTAGGAGGTCGCCGGATCAGAGGAATCCGCGCGGTCGACCAGATCCTTCCAGGCGATCTCGTAGTGCTTGGAGTAGGTACCGTCGGGCTGATGGTTCGCGCCCACGGCTTCCTTCTCGTCGTAGTAGTGACGAGACGTGGGCGACTCGGAGAACGCGATACCGGCCAGCGGTGAGTTATCGGAGACGTCGAAGGACACGACGCGACCGTTCCCCTCGCCGGTCACCGCAACGTTCGAGATCGTGGGGGCCTGGGTGTCCAGCGTGAACTCCCACGTCAGCTGCTGCGTCGTGGAAGAGGGCGCGACGGAGGATCCTTCGATGGTCAGCGTGTAGCGGCCGTCGGGTAGCTCATTGCCATCTTTGTCAAAGCCGTCGAAAACCGGGTTGTTTCCCTCCTGGCTTTCAACGGGCAGGATCGCGCCCGAGGAGTAGTTGAACAAGGACTTCTTCGCGCGCTCGAAGGCGTAGGAGCGCACGGTTTCCCCCGCCTCGTTCGTGTACGTGTAGGTCAGCTTCGGCGTGTTGCGCAGCAGGCACGTACGCGGGAGCATCTTGCTCGGCGCTTCCTGCGCGGTCGAGCGCGACATGATGAAGTACGCGGGGTCGACGGCGCGCACGGCGGTGGAGTCTTGGCCGTCCAGCGGGTTGAGTGCGCCCAGGGGCACGTCCGTCGCCGGGTTCATGAGGGTCGAGGAGCAGGCGTGCGCGGTGCTCGTCGTTCCGTCGTACCACTTGCCGTCGAAGATATTCGGGGCTCCCCAGGAGCCGTAGAAGCCCATGTAGGGCACCGTGAGGTCCGGCTGCCCGTCGGTGCTCGTGAAGGTGACGGCACCGTCGATGAATGTGCCCTTGGGGGCGTTGGCGTTCGCGTACGAGGCGAAGGCCGCCTGAGGGGTCACCGTGACGGTTACGCTCGCGCTGGACTGAGCCGGGACAGTCACCGAGTCAGCCGAAAAAGTCAGGTCGATGCCTGCTCCCGTCCAGTTCTTCGAATGCTGCGTGAAAAGCTCGCCCTCCACGATCTCGGACAGGGCTTGGCCGCCGAGTGTGTAGGTGTGAGCGTCATCGGAGACGTTAGTCAGCTGCACCTGGAAGGTCCATCCGTTCGTGCCCTCCCCTAGGTCGGCCTTGGGACGCGACGGATTCGCGGCCCCCACCACGGTCGGGTACACGGACGAGGTCGTGGCCGCCAGCGCGTCCACCTGGCCCGCGCCGACGCGACGCGGGGAGTAGTAGGTGCCGTCTCCCTGCTCGAGGTCGAGCAGCGGGTGGGCGGTTCCCATGAGGAAGTTGGAGACGAGGGAGGTCTTCTCGGAGGCGGAGAGCTTCTTGAAGGCCGGGTCCTCGTTCATGCGCTGGCGCACGAGCGTCGTGATGCCCGCGACCTGCGGGGTCGCCATCGACGTGCCGGACATCGAACGGTACTCGCCCCCCAGGACCGCGGACATGATGTTACCGCCGGGCGCGGCAAGCTCAGGCTTAAGGGTCAGGTCCGGGGTGACGCCCCACGACGTGAAGTCAGAGATCGTGGGGTTCGAGGAGGCAAGTGTGAGGCCCGCGTGGGGGTTCGTGATGGAGATGGAGTGGGAATCGGCGGCGTTGATGGCCCCGATCAGCGCGTCCTTCTCCTTCTTCGTGATGGTCACGGTCGGCATCGTGTGCGTGGACTCGATGGTCGCCACGTAGGGCGTGTCGGCATCCTGGGAATCGCCGAGGATGAGGGCGGCCGGCTTCGAGCTCAGCTTCGTGAGGCCACTGACCTTGGCCTCGTGCGTCATGTCCGCGCCGGTCACGCTGTCCGAGCCGCCGCGGTCCTCCAGGACGATGGTCGTCGAGAGATCGCCGGGGTGTTCGGCCACCATCTTCTCCAGGGCTGCCGCATCCCCGATGCCGCCGTAGATGACGGTGTAGGTGCCTTCCTCGATGTCGAGCAGGCTGGGCACGAAGGCGTCCTTGAGGCCGCGCGACTTGCGGTAGACGATCTGTTTGTCGCCGTAGGTCAGGTAGGGCAGGGCATCCTGGTTATTGACCGAGGCAATCGATAGGGTCGAGCCGTAGGACGCGGGTTCCGAGACCGTGCCCGCGTCGGGGTCGGTCGCGTACGGCAGCCCCTTGCCGGAGTAGTTGGAGTAGGCGCTCGAGTACGAGTTACCGGCGGCCGCGTTGACGCTCACCCCGGCCTCGGCGAGGTTCTTGTAGACCTCCGCGTACACGGTCCCGGCCTCGCTGCCCCAGCCCGCGTCGTCACCGAGGGACAGGTTGATCGAGTCGGGCTTGATGATGGCCGCGTCGTCGAGGGCGGCCAGTACGGTGCTGTCCGGGATCGAGCCGTCCTTGTCGGCGGCGACCTTAGCGACGATGATCTGGGCGTTGGGCGCGGTGCCCTGCAGGTCGGGCGCATTGGCAGCGGCGATCGCAGCAACATGCGTGCCGTGGGAGAGATCCTTGGTGGAGGTTGGCAGCACGTTCGCGTCGTTGTCGGCGTAATCGAAGACGAAGGGAATCTTCTTGTTCAGGTAGGCACCCTGCTTGCCATGGCTGAGCGTGCCGACCAGGGACTCGACGTCCTTGTGCGACAGGCGCACGGGCACGTCATCCATGGGGCCGGAGAATGCCGGGTGCGTGGATTCGATGCCCGTGTCGATGACCTCAATAACCTGCTTGTCACCCTTCTGTGAGGTCTGGTTCGCACGGGTCATCTCCAGGGAGGAGCCGTTCTTCAGGTCGGGGTTCACGGCATCGACACCGCTCACTCCCGTGTCGCCCTCGACGACCAGCGGCTTGAGGTGGCGCTCGATGAAGGCCGCCTTGACGCCCTGCGTGGCCTTGATGGTCTCCAGTGACGAGGCCGGGGCCTGGATCGCGAAACCGTCGAAAGCCTTCGTGTAGTCGAGCACGTCCGTGACGTCCGAACCGGGCACGGATGACTCGACGGCTGTCTCGATGCGGTCCTTGACCGTCTCATGCTTCGTTGAGGTCGACAGTCCGAAGATGCGGTTATACCAGGGAATACCGACGTTGCCGTCCTCCAGTTGGACGATGATCGTCGTCGGGGTGTCGTCCGCGGGTTCCGGGGTGGCGCTCGCATTCTCATCCCCGGCCTCGTCCGTGGTGTCGGAGGGCGCGAGGGCACCCGATTGTGCGCCGTTCGACGAGGCCTGGGTGTCCTCGGGCGTGGGAGTACCACTATTCGGGGTGACGGTGGATTGCGCTTGGTTTTCGTCATCGGCTGCAAAGGCCGTCGGCATGCTGACGGTGGTCGCGGCGAGAGCGCCGGTAACGACCAGCGCCAGTGCCGTGATTGATCGATGGGACATCAGTGGCTCACTTGGTTGACAACTGGGCATAGGGCGCACGCATCGTGACAGCACACCCAGCATCAAGGGTAGGGCCGCGAGCAGCTTCGACCTATACCTGTCCAACTTTCTTCTCACCATGTGTGAAGAGCTTTACCCCATCAGATCCGTAGGGTACACTATTATAATTTAGCATCGCCTTAGTTACAATGCTTCTGCGCTCTTTCACCTGCTCACCCGCTCGTTCTTCTTCCCCGACGAGCAACAGCGCGAGAACGCAGAGACGGCAACCCGCCGGGAGGCCTCGAGCATCGTCACCCGTGACCAACCCGGCGGGTTCACGTGTCAGGATAGAACCGCGCCTGCGGCTCCTCCTCAGAGAATAACGGCCGTCCCCGTCGCAATCGCAGCAAGCATGCCGTTGTCAGACCCGGCGGTGAAGTAGTCGACCTTCACGCCGACAACCGCGTTCGCTCCCATCGACTGCGCGCGTGCACACATCTCGTTGACGGCGGTCGCCGACGCGTTGCCGATTTCTTCCTCATACTGAGAAGCGCGGCCGCCGAACATGTTGGACAGGCTGGCACCGAAGTCCTTGAACACGTTGACGCCGGCGAAGGTCTCGCCCGACACCATGCCGATGTACCGCTTAATCGGCGCACCCTCGACGGTCGGAGTCGTCACCACAAGCATCATATTCTCCTTTGGTTAGGTTGCGATCAGACCAACATTACCCGCGTCGCCGGGCGAGCGCCACCATGTCCACCCGCGCAGGATCCTCGCGCCGCGTCGTCGGTTCCCCGTCCCTCAGCTATCCGCAAGCGGCTTGATGGGGTGGCGGATAACCGTCTTGAGTTTCTCCGAGGCAACCTTGCGCGCGTCCGACAGGTAGATCTCGTGATGGCGGCGCTCGTGCGTCAGGTCAAGCACATAGCCTTGCTCGCGCGCGTAGGTATCCATGGCCTCGACCGTGGCGGGTTCGTCGTCATAGCTGCCGACGTGCAGGCACTGGACACACAGGCCTTCGTCGATCATGAGGTATTCGGCCCTCGAGCAGTCGATCTTCTTTTTCTTTGTCGCCTCGCGGACCGCCCAGTCGAAGTCCTCGCGCGTGACGAAGTCGGGCAGGCGAATGACGGCCACCCACTGGAAGGCCTCCTTGTGGGCGTAGTCGGCACCCTCGACGCCTTCCTGCCACCAGAACCCCTCGAGCGGGGGAACGACGAAGTCGATGTAGCCGTCGATTTGGTGGGGGCCCTTCTTACTCATCTTGAGCGTGTAGGAGATGGCGTAGAGAACCGAGATTGCCCGCTGGTAGGCACCATCCTCCTCATTGGGGTCACCACTGCCGCGCACGGCCACGAACGTCATGGGTGGAACCTCAACGACGCTCGGCCCCTTCTTTGGGGCGTACAGTTCCTTGTATTCCTTCTTGTAGTCAAACGCCACGCCGACTCCTTCGCTCGGGTCACATGATACCGCGAGGTAGTGCGCCGATTCCCCTGCCCGTGGCCTCCGACCGGTGGTAGCATCCCCTCGTCAGCTCACACCACGGGTGCGAGGGAGCGCCCAACAACCGCCACGGAGCGACGCCATGAAGATGCACGTCTACGGGAACTATGGGGACGACTCCCCCACCGTTCTCCTTATTCACCCAATGCTGTCGTCGGCCTCGCGTATGAAGGCCGCGGTCGCCGACCACATGGGCTCGGGGCTGCGTTTCCTCATACCGGACCTGTCCGCCCACGGGGACGAGGCCTCGGCCCCCTACATGTCGGCGGCGGCCGAGGCAGCGGCGATCCACTCCTGCCTAGTGGACCACGGGATCCGCCGTCTGGCTCTGGGATTCGGGGCATCGCTCGGCGGGGTCGTGTTCTTCGAGCTACTGCGCTTCCCCGACCTGTCGTTCGACCGCCTCTTCATCGAAGGCGTGAGCTTCTACTCAGGAGGGCCGATCTCGAGGGCGGGCGGCGCAATCCTGAGCCGCATCATGGTCGCGAAGCACCGCAAGGCCATGCGCGATCCCGAGGCAGGAGTTCGCAAGCTCGCGCGGCTCTTCGGCGAAGAGGTCGCCCGCCCCATGGCTGAGAGCCTTGCCATAATGAGTGAGGAGAGCATTCGGGCGATCGTGCGCGACTGCTCGCGGGTCACCCTGCCGCACCTCTCCCCCGACGTTCAGCGCCGCTGCACGTTCGCGTATGGGGAGAAAGACTCGGACCTGCGACTGGCACGGCGCACGGTTCCGCGCCTCTACCCCGGCGCAGAGCTGGTCGTGTGGCCGGGGCGGGGCCACTGTGAGCGCATGAGCCGCGACTCGCGCGCCTACGGGCAGATGCTACGGGACTTCGCCCTGGGCTCGGCACCTACTGATCGTTCGTGAAGGAGGCGATCATGCAGGGAATTCGACCTCGCACGACGCGGTAGGTGACGCCCGTGCAGCCCATGCGCTCAAAAAACGCCCGGTAGGATGCCGGATCAAAGCGCTCCTGGAAGTGCACGCCGAATCGGGAGATCAGCCTCAGGAACATCGTGTGCACGCGCTTCTTGGGAATCACGTAGGTAGGAACAATGATCGTGCCGCCCGGGCGCACGACCCGCTTGAGTTCCTTGAGCGCGTCGCCCGGTTCAGGCAGCAAGTGGATGACGTTGCCCGCCACGACGGCATCGAACGAGTCGTCCGCGTAGTGCAAGTCGGTAATATCCGCCTGCTCGACGACGACGTGCGGGAACCGTGCGAGCTTCTTGCGTGCCTGCTTGAGCATCCCCTCCGAATAGTCGGTCGCGACCACACAGGCGCATGTGGGGGCGATGGCTGCGGCGATCGCGCCCGTGCCGCACGCACATTCGAGCACGGTGTCGCCGGGGCGGATCAACCGGGCAACGGCTGCCCCCGTCGCTGCGTACACTGCCCGATTCGCCGTGTTGACGACGACGTCATAGAGAGGGGCGACCCGATCCCAGATCATCTTGTTCCTCCACTATCGAACAAAGTGACAGGTCAACGAAAACCTAATGATACCCGAGTTCCAGAAATGCTCGAGGTGACTGCAAGGCATCTGCCAGAAGCCCCGCCCGAGCAAGACCCACCACTTTGGCCACAGTCCTTGCCTGACAGTTGATCGCCCGCTCCGGATTATGCTCAATATCGGTGAATGCATCGAACATCATTACCTGCTCAACGAGCTTGTCATGACGACAGAGTGCAGAGGCGTACAACCAGTCGTAGAAATAAGTCTTCGGATCTAACGGGAATTGATCTGTCAAATACTTGAACCCAACAAGCTCTCCACTTTCCCTCAATCGCCGATCTGTTTTTGCCGCACGACTCGAGGCATTGAACAGATCAACAAACGGTCCCCCATGCAGAAATACTTTTGAAGCCTGGAAAGCACATTCAACACTGTAACTTCCACGTCCTGGATACTCAATCATCAAATTGAAGGCGCTTAACTGAACTCCAATGTCCCTTTCGCTCTTGGACGACACCTCCAGAACGCGCGACGAAGGAAACCTAGCCACATACGACGCATGCAAACTTGCAACCGAACGCTGCTTCTGCTGAATAGAAGATCCGAGAAAGTACTCAAAATCCAGAGATACTTCCGAAACATACGGTTTATCAGAGTCAGGCACAAAGACAGGCCTACGAGCCATGACGAGCCCCTTTCTCGCTCAACACAGTATTCCGATCAAGGAAAGCACAAACACTCAAACTCTCCAGAATCTTCACTTCCACTGACCGCAAATACTTTCACAAGTATTCAGTCTGCGCAACCTTGCGCGCTCATGTTACGAATTTATGCCTCACAAACAAGTCGCTTCACTCCTCTGTGAACCCATTCTGGCATCAGACTCTCTTTTTGTTCTCACGCGCGTTCGCGTGAGGTCGGCGCACCGAGTCCGAGGTGCGCGCGGACCGGAACGATGGCGGCGCCAATCGCGCCGGTGCAGCACGCACATTCAAGGACGCAGTCGTCGCGTGCGACCGCCTCACCCGTACCGTCGTAGTCGGCTCGGTTAAACGCGTTGCCGAAGAAGTCGTAGAGTGGGGCGACCCGGTCCCAGAACATACCCAGCACCTCCGTGTGCTTGTGCATTGCGCGAGCCTTGAGCCGTAGCAATACCGGGAATGCTACCGCGCGTGGAGGCGGCACCGGGGCGAAACGGGGTTCTGCCCACGGGGACAGATCCGCGAGGACACACGCGGACAGGTGACGCGGATACGGATAGGTTATTCGCATGCGGATAGGCTACTAACCTATCCACGTGTCCATAACCTATCCGCGATTTCGCTTCCTATCCGCGTCATCAATCCCGAGGCCGGGCGCGCTTACTGGGAACAGCACGAGTGAACCAGCACGCCGAGGCCGTGGGCCGCGAAGCCGAGCAGACTGTAGGCCACCCCGTAGATGAGGGCGCTCGCGTTGAAGAACAGGAACATCGGTGCCAGGAAGCAGACGAATGGCGCGACCAACCACAGGAGGCTGAAGCCCTCCTTCACGCCGTCCCAGGTGGCGACGCACATCGCCAGGATCGGCAGGACCACCAGCAGGATCAGGAACGCGATGCTCTTCACGGCCTCATTCGAATCCGAGACTCGCGCGAAGCTGAACCAGAGTGCTGACACCAGCAGATAAACGCCAAAGAGCGCGACGATACGAATCCAGGTTGTTTTTGTCACCCACCTCATGGATCGATGATACATCAGTTATTCCAGAACAAACTGACTTGACACTTAGCTACCATGAGCCGGAGTGGACGCCAGTGGGACCCACGCAGCGGCGTCTAGGTTCTAGCGGGAGCCACCTCAGCATTCGGCAGATGCACGCGCTTCTTCGAGGCTGAGTCGATACTGCTCCGCCTCTGGTTCTTCGGTGAATTCGAGGAGGTTTCCGGCGATGTCCTTGAGGGCTTCTCGAACCTCTGCGGGGGTAGCGTAGAAGAATTCGCGCCGCACGTTGATGCGGTTGACGCGTTTGTCTGCGAAGCGGTGGTGCAGCTCAGTTTCGACGCTTACGGCATCGTCGGAGAAGAACAGGGCGTGGACATCGAAGTTGAATGGCACGGACGCATCTCCGAGTTCGCGGACACGATCCATGGGGTCGAGGCGGCGTGTCATGCCGATCTTGACCATACGTTCGCCGAAGGACCCGATGTTCGAGATGACGTAGACATATCCGGCGCGGCTGTTGGCCTCCCGTTTGACGACGTCATTGATGCCTTCTTCGATCTCGGCGAGCTGCTGGCGCAGCTTCTCCGCTTCGGTATTGTTGCCCGCTTCCTCAACGGCTTTCAGGACATTGAGGTAGTGCTGGCGTTCTTTTTCGAGACGTTCGCGTTCGGCCCGGAGTTCCTTCTCAGCGCGCGCCTGTTCACGTAGTCGCGCGCGCTCTTCACGCTCGGCTTCTTTCTCAGCTTTCTTAGCGTTCTGGTACTGGAGCGTGAGCTCGAGTTCCTTGATGCGCAGCCGGTGGTAGTGGAAGTTGATCTGGAGGTTGATAAGTGCACCAAGTTTAACTATCTGATCCCGGGCTCTTTCAAGTCGGTTACGGGCAACATTCCCATTACCCGCCTTAACGGTGAGAACACAGTTCTCCGCCTCGGCGTTGTAGGCGCGGAGCATCATTTTCGCCATATCGCGCACGAACTTGCGACCCTTCGTCTTGGAGTTGTTGAAAGTGAAGGTTTCACTCGCATCGACTGCGGCACCTGTACGGATCATTTCTTTGATCGTGGCTCGAACCTCGTCAAGCTGTTCTTTCAGCGCGACTGACGAGGCGGCGGGACTTTCGTAGTCGGTCCACCCGACATCGAGCATCTTGATGCCCTCGTCGTAGCGGATCCCGAGGGCGCGCAGCTCCTCCTTCTGCTCCACTGTCTTTGCTGTGACACGCGCGAGTTTCGCCTCGTTCCTTTCGACTTCCTTGTTGATATCGCGAAGGCGTTTCTCCGCGGCTGCCTGCTCCTGAGCGAGTTGCGTGGCGTACTGCGCGTGCTGCTGACGGAGAGACGCGATAGCGGCTTCCTGCTCTTGGCGCGTCTGCTCGACAAGGGCACGCATCCTCGTAATCTCGCCGCCACCTGCCCGCTCAATGAGGCCCGACAGCTCGGCGATGGTGCGTTGCGCGTCGTTGTACTGCTGTTCCCCAATCGCGAGTCTCTGCTGTAGTTCTGCGATTTGTTTGCCTCCGAAGATGGGCATGGCTTCTTTGCCTCCTCATACGTTGTATGACGTGATGCACCGTACCAGTGACGGTTTTCTGGGACAAGCATACCCATGAGCATGAGCATCGCCTCGTCGACAAGGCAAACGAAACTGGGGCTCGATTTTCTGGTTAAAGGACATGTCGTGTTGCCGGGGTTCGTGCTTCGTGTGCCTTGGTGTAGCTTTCTTGCCATCTGGGGCCTGCGTGATTACCCTTCGTGAGGGCGCGTCAGATTGCTCGGCTGGGTCACGTCGCCACAGTGCAGATCCACCGCGCACAATCCGACGAAATTGGGCCATTTTCGGTCATTGGGTCTGCACTATGGCAGCATCCAGGCGCGACGAGCGGTACTTGTGCATAGGCAGGCATAAGGGACTCTTCGCATTTAAGGGTGTAGGAGGTGTCGGAGTGGGCCGGAGTGGGCCGGAGTGCAGGTGGTGGCGTGGGCGGCGTGCCCATCCCGCCGCCAGTAGGGCCCAGGTGCGCATGGAGGGGTGTGGCGGTGAGTGGTTCGGTGTGCCAGTTCCGCGTTTGTTCTTGTTTGTTGGGGCGCTGCACCCGATCCGTAGGCAATGCACCTCTTCTGTTCGGGTGCACCGCCACGTAACGGGTGCACCGCCACGTAACGGGTGCAGTGCCCCCGTGCTTGTGGCGGTTGTGGCGGCTGTCGGGGTTGCGGGGGTCTTCTGTGCTTGAGTTGTCTTCCGCTTGGGTTGTCTTCTGCTTGGGTCTTTGTGGCGCCTCATGTTGTGGTTCCTCAGAAATGTCGCACGCAATTCCCCGACATGTATTTCAAACGTTGAAATCGCACCGTTGGAATTGCAACGTTTTGGGGTGCTGCACAAAGTTCGGGTATCCGAATTGCGTGCGAGTTTTGGTTGATGAGGCTCCCGAGGCGAGCTCCTGTGTTCGGTCGTCGTCCCACGACACTGTCCACAATCCCCGGGACGCTTCGAACACCACCCCCACACCCCAAAATGCGAAGAGCCGCATAAGGTCGAGATGCGCGCAGTCCAACACCATGGCGCGCTCGCAGATACCCCTCTCGCCATGCGCTTCAACCTCCCTTGATGCGCACGCGAACCCGCTAACTGGAGCCTGGGCCTCCTTATCCGCACGTGGGCCTGCTATTCCGAGCCTGGGCAACCCCGCCCACGTAAGGGATAGACGGCCCACGTGCGGAACAGGCGGCCCACGTGCCGGACGCGTTGGTGTCGCGCGTGGCAAACCCGCAACGAATCATAGGACAGCAGCGCCAGCCTAATCCCACCACGCGCGCACACCACCACACAGACCCTTGCTACACACATCCTAGAGAACAGCCAATAGCACAGATGCGACGACTGCCAACCCAAGGAATTAACAATATTTTCCTTGCACTGAACGGGGTCAGACACTAAAATCTAGTTTATGAGTAACCTAGGACCCTATCAGGAGTTCACCACACAAGCTAAGGCAGCTGGCGGGGTGGGCGCATTACTGGACACAATCAAACGCGACGCCGTTTCAGAAGCCGCTCCTAAGTATGAACGAAGGGGCGTCATTGTTGGTGCCATAATCACGGCTACTGCTTTTGGGATAGCAAAGCTTCTCCGTAGCAAGCAGCACGAGCGTGAACAGAACAGCAGAAACGCGAAGAAAGCTGAGAAGGCTCTCCACGCACTCACTGATTTTTCCTCACGATCAACAAACTGTGGGGAAGGAAGCAAGCCAGAGCAGATCGATACCCCAGAATCAACAGATTCCCCAAGCCAGGCTAACGACAAAGGAGTTAATGATGCCAACAGGTCCTAGCCACTATGTTATCCGCCGCGAAAATGGCCCCAGTTCACAGTGGGATGAGCCATGCCGCTGCATGATCGGTTCAGATCACGACCCCGACGGTTACACCATTTCACAGATGGACTTTGAGCGCTGGGATAGGGAGGAAGGCCGCTACCGCGCAAACCCTGATTGTCCAGTCTGCGGAGGCGATGGAGCATGTGCACTGTGCGAAGGTGACGATTAATTCTCAATTTGAATGCACAAAGCACCCTCATGCTCGGACCAGCTTTCAGCAGTTCATGAGCTACTACTGTCAACCGATAGATAAAATCCCCGGGCTTCCAGCGGAAGCCCGGGGATGGGATGTGTGGAGATGGGGGGAATCGAACCCCCGTCCAGCAGCCGGCCCCGAATTCTTCTCCGAGCGCAGTCTACGATTTTATTTCTCAGCCCCCAGCATTGCGCAGACTCACCGCTGGATAGGCTCAGTTAGTTAAGTGTCGGAGCCGCCCCACTAACATGGGCGACTCCCAGTGGCTCCCTAGACGACGCCAGACACCGGGCCGGAAGCAACTCCCGGGCTGACGGACTAAAGGTTCAGGCTGCGATATCAGGCAGCGAGAACGTAGTCGGTGCGATTCTGTTCGGCACCTATTGGTTTGCACGCATCGTTTACGAGTTGAGCGTACATTCTCGGCTCGCTTCACTTCGATCGACGACCACTGTCGAAACCGATCATCCCCTATTGAGTTCTTCAACTCACCGGCAAACAGACTGCCGGGTTGGCTCTTCAACGAAATCCTAAGACTCATCGAAGAACCGCTTCCAACCGTTCGACCAGACATCCAAGAATAACCCCGCTTACGCGAAGTTTCAACAGCTAGCGCAATGCCAGCAAACGCAAGGTTTCAGCAGAAAGCGCACCACGCACGAAGCTGGCACCCGCTACCTGTACGCTACTTGTAGTTCGGTCGCTTCGTGTAGGCGCGCATCGCGCGTTCAGCTTCACGCTTATCCTGCGCCTCGCGCAAAGACTGGCGCTTGTCCCATTCCTGCTTGCCTTTGGCCAGCGCGATCTCAACTTTGGCGCGACCGCCGATGAAGTAGAGCTCCAGTGGGACGATCGTGTAGCCCTTGGCCTGCACCTTCTGGCCGATCCGCTCAATTTCTGAGGCGTGCAGTAGCAGCTTTCGCTTCCGCGTTGGCGCATGATTGTTCCAGGAGCCCTGCGCGTACATCGGAATGTTCGCGCCGTACAGCCATGCTTCGCCGTCTTTGACCTCAATCCACGAGTCGATCAGCGACGCGCGCCCCATCCGCAGAGCTTTCACTTCGGTACCCGACAGGACAAGACCGGCTTCCCACGTATCTTCGATCAGATAGTCGTGGCGCGCCTTCTTGTTCCGCGCGATCGTCTTCTTCGCGTCCAATGCAGCTTTGCGCTTCTCACCTTCGGTCAGCTTCGGCTTCTTCCAGTCTTTCGGTATCGTTCACCTCCTTTCTTTGATTGACGAGGCCGCGCCCCGCCACTCAAGGCGTTAATTCTAACGCGTCCGAGGGCAGGGGTCTTGCTCAAGCCTCGTAAAATGCCAGTATCAATGGAAGGCGGGGACAAGCTGAGCTTGTCCCCGCCTTCCGACTCAGCCAATCATCAGATCAGCGAGCCACATTGGCTTACAAGTACCCCATCGGGTCAACGTTCACGCCGTTCTGCAGAACACCGAAGTGCAGGTGGCAACCGGTGACATAGCCGGTCATGCCGACCTCGCCAAGCACTGTTCCGGCACTAACCG
>NZ_JAPWCL010000010.1:0-91525 GCF_041433955.1 Pauljensenia sp. 20925_1_25
TCAAGCGCACACAGCACAAGCCACGCACACTCAATAGGCGATTCGCGCCATGTTTCCGCGACCCGAGCTTCTCGCTTCGTTCGCTGCCGTTCGGCGCAACAAGGAAAACAATACGCACGTCCGAGCGGACCGTCAAATCATAACGGTCCGCTCGCCTCCCAGAAGCTTTTCCGCGGAATCCCGGGCCTTACGGCAGATTTTTGCCCGCAAAACGCCCAAAATTCAGCACTTTTCATGTCACAGAACACAGAATATCAAATAAAATGTGTGCCAGGCCGCGCAATCTCGCAAGACGATCCAGCATGCCGATCAGGGCTTATACCAAGACCATCTCATTTGTTGCCTGAAACTTTACCAAGCGTTGACCTAGGGGCTATACTCGCATTATCCGAGCGGCATCGCCGCATCCGTCAATGCTAGGAACTTCCATGATTGCATCCGTTCTCGGCTCCATTTCCGACTTCATGTACACCTACGTACTGGTCGCACTGCTGATCGGCGTGGGCCTGTACTTCTTCGTCTTCACCCGCGCGCTCCCCCTCCGCATGTTCGGAGAGGCACTCCGTGTCGTCATGGAGCCTCCGAAAAAAGAAGGCGGCGTCTCGTCCTTCCGTGCGCTGATGGTCTCCACGGCCTCGCGCGTGGGTGTCGGTAACATCGCTGGCGTCGCGACGGCAGTGACGACGGGCGGCCCCGGTGCTGTTTTCTGGATGTGGGTCATCGCGACGATTGGAGGCGCGTCCGCCTTCATCGAGTCGACGCTCGCGCAGATCTACAAGAAGCGCGGACCCCACCACTCCTACGGTGGCCCGGCCTACTACATCCAGACAGCACTCAAGCAGAACTGGCTGGCCTATCTCTTCGCTGTCATGCTCATTCTGACCTACATGGGCGGCTTCAATCTGCTCGCTTCTTTCAACGTGGCCGACACGTTCACGCAGTACTCCTGGGCGAACGAGTGGACTCCCTGGGTCGTCGGCGGCGTCCTTGCGGTCCTGATGGCCGGCTCAATCCTGGGCGGCACTCGACGCCTGACCGACGTGACCGGCTTCCTCGTCCCGATCATGGCGATCATTTACCTGGGTGTGGGCGCGGTTGTCATTGTCTTCAACTACCACAATATCCCCGCGATGTTCTCCGCGATCTTCTCGGGAGCCTTCGACTTCAAGGCGATTTTCGGTGGTTTCGCAGGCTCTGCGATGATGCTCGGCATCAAGCGTGGCCTCTACTCGAACGAGGCCGGTGTGGGTTCCGCGCCGAACGCCGCAGCCTCCGCCTCCGTGTCGCACCCTGCCAAGCAGGGCCTCGTTCAGATGCTCTCGGTCTTCATCGACACGATGATCATTTGTACCTTCACCGCGTTCGTGGTCCTCTCCTCGGGTGTCGGTGACGACGGCGGCGTCACCGGCGCTCCCCTCGTGAAGGACGCGATGGCCACGGTGCTCGGCCAGCCGATCGCGCAGGTCTTCATTTCGTTGGCCCTATTCCTCTTCGCGTTCACGACGCTGGTGGGCAACTTCTACTACGCCGAAGTCAACTTCCGCTTCCTGCTGCGCAACATCACGATGGAGCAGTGGATGCTGACGGCGTTCCGCCTCGTGGCAGCTGCCCTGGTCTTCTGCGGTGCGCTGCTGAAGTTCGAGGTCGCGTGGAGCTTGGGTGACATCCTCATGGGCCTCATGGCACTCATCAACCTGCCGGTGATTGTCATCCTCGGTCGCGTCGCCGTCCGTTGCGCGAACGACTACACGGCGCAGCGCAAGGCGGGCCTGGACCCGAAGTTTATCGCTTCCTCGATTGGTCTGGATCCCTCCGAGCTGGACTACTGGCAGGACAAGAAGGCTCCGGCCTCCGATCAGTCCGGCGCGACGGTGAGCGCCTGAGTTCGCGCTCCCCGACTGGCTTTGCCCCGGCCTCGTCCATCGTGACGAGGCCGGGGTTGTTTCACGCGATAAACGCGCAGAGGTCGGGTCCTAGGCCGGGGAACCGCCCAGCCACGCGCGGATCTGGAGAGCACCGACATGCCCGCACTCGGACAGGGCGCGAGCCACCGCGTCAGCGGCCCAGCCGAGCATTTCGGGGCGGGTGTGCGGAGCCCGCAGGAGCGCGGACACGCCGCTATCGGAGGCTTGGGCAGTGCCAACGACGAGGCCCATTTCGACGCTCTTGCCCAGCGCCGCCGCAAAGTCTGTCGACGTCAGAGGAGAGCGCGAGGAGGGGTCGTGCGCCTCGACGCGGATGGTCGGGCCTGGAACAAGCAGCGAGGAATCAACGGAACCGATGGGTAACCCACCATGCTCCCAGGGCATGGGAGCCGTATCAGCCGCGTAGCCGGGAGGCAAGTCGAACACGAACACGCAGCTGTCGACGCGCAGCTCGGCGACGAGTTCCAGCGTGGATGCGGCAGCCAACACGACAGAGACGAAGGGAACGCGCAGCCCCACGCTCCCCCGCCAAGTGTCGACGAGCGCGTGACACAGCGCCGAGCCTCCCCCGGCCTCGTCCACCTGGCCGTCAACATCCGCCGCGGACAACGGCAAGGCGGAGGGCATCTCCACGTCTCCGACAAGGAAATCAAAGGCGTAGAGCCCGTGGTGGGCGCGGTTGTCGTCGAAATCGTCGAACCCCATTCCGGTTCCGACCAGCATGGAGAGGAACACGTCGTACAGGCATTCCTGGTCCTCGGCAAACAGCTGCGTCGCGTGGGGTGCGCGCGGGGTCATCTGCCCGCCCAGCCACGCCTGCAGCGCCACGTAGCCCTCGTTTGTCGTGCAATCGTTGAATCTCACGGCAACCTCCTCGTTCCGACGAGCGCACGCCTGACACCACTATGACAGAAACGATGGCGCGCGGGGGCCGCTTTCGCGAGCAAATCCGAGTACCAGCGAGACCGCGCGGCGGCGGCCCCGGCCGCAGAGGGACGTCGTCTTCCCCAACCAGCGCAAACGAGAGCGACGCGCACAAAGATGTCCCGGCCTCGTCCCAGGAACATGAACGAGGCCGGGGCTTCGTAATGCCCAACGGCGCGTCGGTCGGATACTACGCCGGCACACGTACGAAGCGCGCTCGGATCTGCACTCCCCCGGTGTGCCCGCACGCGGACAGGGCTCGAGCCACTGCATCGGCGGCCCACCCGAGCATCTCAGGGCCCCCGTGCGGGGCGCGCAGAGTGGCGGCGGCCCCGAAGGCGAACGCAGAGGACGACTCCACGGCGAGCCCCATCTGCACGGCCGATGCCAGGGCCTCGGTAAAGCCCGAGGGGGACAGGGCCTGTCCCTTGTAGCGCGGGCGCGCCTCGAGGTGGATGAGAGGACCGGGGACCACCAGAGATGAATCGAGCGCGCCAATTGGTAGGCTCCCATCTTCCCACGGTTTGTTCGCGGTGAAGCGCGCGTAGCCCGGCGGCAGGTCACACTCGAAGACGCACTCGGCGACGCTCACATCGGCGACTAGTTCGAGGGTGGCCACGGAGGCAATCACAGAGGCCACGAAGGGGATGTGCCTGCCCACGTCACCGAGCCACGTGTCGACGAGGGCGTGGCACATCGCGCGGCCGGCGGCGTCCGTGGCAGACTCCCCCGCCATGCCGGGCGCCCTCTGTCCATCAACGCCCTTATCTCGCGGCGGCACCTTGCTGTCGCCCACGAAAAAGTCGAAAGCGTAGAGCCCATGATGGGTGCGGTCGTCGTCGAAGGCGACGAATCCCAGCCCCGTGCCAACGAGCACGGACAGGAAGGCATCGTAGAGGCACTCCCTGTCCTGCGCAAAGAGGTCCGCCGCGTGCGGCGTGCGCGGGTCCAGCTGGCCGACCAGCCACGCCTGCAACGCCACGTAGCGCTCATTTGTCACACAATCGTCGAATCTCACGGTAACCTCCTTGTTCCGCCGCGCAACGCTTGTGACACCCATGATGACAGAAAGTCGACCGCCGCGGGCGCTTTTCGCGAGAAACTTCCTGCACAACGGGCGGAGCGGCCACCGGCGACGTTCTGCCAATCGGGCGGAGCGGCCACCGGCGACGTTCTGCCAATCGGGCGGAGCGACCGCCGACGCCGCCACCACCAAGACCGCGGCGGCTCCGCCAGCACCGCGATCACCTCCTCCGCCCGCGAACGCACCCACCGGCACCCGGCGCACGAGGCACAAAGATGCCCCGGCCTCGTCCGGTGACAGACGAGGCCGGGGCGAAGGTCGAGGCGCAGCGCTCAGCGGGTGGCGAGCAGCGCCTCCTCGGACTCCTTGGTCCACAGGCCATCCTTCATGGCGGCGGCGACCTGCGGGAACTTCTCGGGCAGCTCGCTCAGCGGCGTGAGGCCCAGGTCGTGCAGGGACGGGAAGACCATGATCTTGCCGCCCGAGGTACGGTTCATCACCGCGTTGATGGCGTCGCCGAAGCCCGCCATGCCGGTAACTGCCCACAGGGAGATCGTGGTGTCGATGACGCCGTCCTCGATCTTGCGCAGCACCGTGCGCATATCGGACACATCAGAGCCGGAGGTGCCCAGCATGAAGATCTGGCGTTCGATGATGCCCTGCAGGTCAAAATCGCCGAACGTGCCCGCCGGAATGCCCGCGAAGGCATTCAGGATGCCGCCCTCGGCCAGCAAATCAACGGCCTGGGAGACCAACGCCGGGACGGGCACGAGGCACGTCGCGTAGGTGTAGCCGTGCTCGAGGGGCGTCGAGGCGGTGTTGATGATATCCAGCGGCACGCCGTTCTTGTCGGCGGTGGGGCCGACGACCTTCGTCAGGTTGGCCAGTCGCTCGTCCGACAGGTCAGTGCCGACGACGGAGATGCCGGGAACGCCCGAGGTGACGGCGCGCATCGTGTGCATAACGCCCATCGGGCCGGCAGCACCGACGAAAACGCAACGGTCGTTCTCTCGCAGATCGCCGTTGGCGGGGATCCAGGCATAGCCCTCGCGAGGATCCGAACCCGTTGTGCCGCAGAAGCGGATGAAGTCGTAGTGGACGCGTCCGATGTCCAGGGACACCTTACGAGAGATCGCGGCGCCACCCAGGACGACGCACATGGTGCCGCGGGTACCGATCAGCAGAGCGGCCTTCTCGATGGCATCGGCGTCCGAGCCGAAGAACACGACGTCGTCGAACTCTCCCTCGACGCCCTCAAGCTCCTCAGCGGCAACGCGCACAACCTCGGCGGGCTTATGCTCGGCGGTCAGAGCGTCGATGTCGCCCTCGCCGACGACCAGCAGGCGGCCACCGTCGGCGACGTGATCGCGCTCCGCCCACGCGTAGGAACCCTCGACGGTCGCCCACGGTTCGATGAGGCCAACGGCGGCGGCCGACGGCCCCTCCGACACGTGGATCAGGTACTCTTCCCCGTCCGGGGACACGACGCAGCGCTCGTCGACGACGACGTATTCCTCGAGGGCACCATCGAAGTTGTACCCGAAGGCACCGTTGGACTTCGCGGTGCGCAGGTGCTTCCAGTCCGCCTGGACCAGCAGACGGTCGCCAACCTTGAAGTGCGTCACGGCCTCGCCGACCTGCACGACGCGGACGACGGGCTCGTGGCCGGGAGTCACCGCCTCCTGATTCGGGTGGTACGACGGAATGTCCTTCAGCGCATCCAGATCGATGCCCGCCACGACGTCGGACTTGCGCGGGTGGCTATCGAACTGGTGAAGCAGCTTCGTATCGGAGAAGCAGATGCCGCAGGCTTCAACCTCGAGCAGGATCTGCGTCGGGCCGACGGGGTCGACGGGCTTCGCCGGGTTAACGACGAACTCCTCCTTGCCGACAATTTGGATGGCGTACTGGGTGGAGGGAACCTGGGTCATGACTGACTCCTTCACTGGGAAAACGATGGTGGGAACGAGAGGGACGAGGCCGGGGTACCCGAGGAGGGGACCGTGACTACCCTGGGTCCCCGGCCTCGAGACGGTGTCAGGAGAGCATGACCTGGCCGCCCGTGACGGGCACGGCCTGGCCGGTCTCGTACTCTTGTTCGACGATGTAGAAGATCGCGCGCAGGACGTCGATGCCCTGGGCACCGCGGCGCATGGGGACCTTCGCCTCGTAGAACTCCTTGACGTCGGCGACCGTCTTGGCACCGGGGACCTTCCCGGAGTTCAAGTACTGGACGAAGAGGCCGCGGTCCGGGTCGGACCAGAGCGGCCCGTCGTAGAAGTTGCCGGGGCAGATCGCGTTGACCTTGACGCCGTGGGCGACCATCTCGAGGGCGAAGGACTGGACCAGTCCGATACCGCCGAACTTGGAACCCGCGTACGCGGCGTTCTTGTTCGAACCAACCAGGCCGGACTTGGAGTTGATCTGGATGATGTCGGTCAGCCACTCGGGTGCGGTGGAGTGCTGGCGGGCCAGCAGCTGACCCAGGTGCTTGGTGACCAGGAAGAAGGCCACGTAGTTAATGTCCGTCGACAGGCGGAATGCCGAGGCATCCTGCTCGAGGACGGAGCCGGCGCGCACGATGCCCGCGTTGGACACGACCAGGTCAAGGCCGCCCGTGACGCGCTCGATCTCGGCGGCCATCGCGGCGACGGACTCCTCGTCGGCGACATTGACCGTGATCGGGTGGGCGACGCCTTCGCCGCCCAGCTCGGCTGCCTTCGCGACCGCGCCCTCACCGTTCAGGTCAGCGACGTACACGAAACAGCCGGCGTCCACCAAGCCTCGGGCAATCTCAGCACCGAAGCCCTGGGCACCGCCCGTGACGAGGGCGACGCGGCCGTTGATGGTGCGCTCGCCGGTGCGGGTCGGGCGGACCTCGTAGGTCTCCTCCCCCGCCCGCACGACGACGGGAAGCTCCGTCTCCTTCAGGGAGCAGGGGCACACCTCGGCGAGGGGGCCGTCGAAGGTGACGGTGGGCTCGGCCTCGCTGGGGGCCACGATGACCGGGCGACCGAGGGCCTTGAGGAACAGGCCGCGTACCTCGGGAGCGTTACTCATGATGGTTCTCTTTTCTCGACGCGTTCGTCAGTTGATCGATGTTGCTCGGGCGGCGAGAGCGACGGCGTCCTCACCGTCGGCAATCGCGCGGCCCAGGGGCGCGTACTCGCTGATGCGCTCCGCCAGGGCCTCGGGGGTCAGGCGGCCCGTGCGGCCCAGCAGGTGCAGGGAGGGGTCCACGGAGGACAGGGCCTCGTGCGCGACGAGCGCCCACGTGGCCTCGTTGAGGTCGGCGAATTCGGGGCGGCGCAGCTCCTCGCAGGTGAAGCGCTGGCGGGGCTGGTTGATGTCCACTCCCGAAATCTCGAGCATGCCGTGGGCTGCCGCGAGCGCGTGGATGCGCGCCAGCTGCTCGGGGGTGTTGCGCGGGGGCATGTAGGTGACGGCGCGCAGGCCGATGGACTCCATGTGCTCGAAGAGCTCGTCGAGGAAGTCGTCCTCGAACTTCTCGGCCTTCTTGTCGCCCGTCGGCGAGGCGGACACGTCGCCCAGGTAGGCGTAGGTGGCGATTGCGCCGACTGAGTCGGCGAAAGCGACGACCTCGGCCGCGCTGGGCAGTTCGTCGGTCGGCTGGATGTAGATGCGATCCAGGTAGTTGGCCTTCAGGACGCCCAGCAGGTCGTACATGAGGTGCGGGTTGTCCGCGTCGGACAGGACGGCGGCCAGGGACGCGGGAATCTCGACGCCCATCTGCGCCAAGCCCTCGGTCAGCGCCGGGCCGCGTCCGAATCCGCGGATCAGGGCCGAGGCCATGGCAGCCAGCAGGTGACGCTCGGTGATACCGCCGCCGTTTGCGTACTGCGAGATGCCGACCATGTCGGCCTGCGGGTCGAAGGGCTCCAGCCCCAGGTCCGTGAGGATCTGGTTGGCGCGCTCGGCCATGGCGAGCGTGCGCTCCAGGCGGGCAGCGCGCCCCGGAGCAAGCCACTCGGCGACCTTCTCGCGTGCCGGTGCGGGCACGCCCTGGACAGTCATGTAGGCCACGCCCACGGAATCGGGGTTGTTGAGCTTACGCTGAGCTAGCGGCGTGCCCTCACCGAATCGGGCACGGATTTCGAAGCCCGTGACGGAACCCATGCCGAGGACGGACGTGGCCTCGCTCATTTCAGCCGCCGCGCCAATGGAGTCATGGTCCACCGAGCCGACGACGCGCAGGCCTGCCCGGCGCGCGAGCAGCGCGGCGTGCGTCGGCGTGTAGGGGCTGAAGGAGAAGCACGTGTGGATGTGGTTGTTCGACTCGGGCACCCAGCTCGGGACGTGCTCGTCGGCTGCGACGACGCGCAGCGCCTCGATGCGCTGGGCCGGGGTGGCGGCCGGGTCGTTGGTGATGTCCATGGGTTCTGCCATCTCTTCGTTGGGTGGAGAAAAATGTGGAGAAAGGAAGGGGCGCGAGGCCGGGGCTCAGGTGAGGAGGAGGTTGCCCCGGCCTCGCGTGGCTCGCGTCAGGGAATGCGAGCCTCGGACGGGGGCGGGCCGGAAAGGGGAGCAGCCCGTCCCCAGTGCTTGTTAGAGGCCCTCGCGGTTCAGGCGAGCGATCTCAGCCTCGGTCGCGTGCTTCGTGGTGGGCACGTGGCCGGGCAGGGGCAGGATGCGCTCGTGAATCGCGTCGAGGATCCAGGAGACCTGCGGGAAGAAGAACGACTCCAGCTCGGGTCCGGGCGTGATGCCGTTGCGCGAGCCGACGACGGCGATCGGCGCGTCGAGCGCGTCGAAGGCGAGGGTCTGCACGTTGGCGGCAACCGTGTTGAGGAAGGATCCACGCTCGACCGCGTCCGAGGTGAGGACGAGGCGACCGGTCTTCTTCACGGACGCGATGAGCTTGTCGTAGTTCAGCGGGGCGACGAAGCGCAGGTCGATGACCTCAGCGCTCAGGCCGTACTTCTCGGCCAGGACGTCGGCGGCTTCGAGGGCCTTGTACACGGTCGCGCCGTAGGCAGCAATCGTGATGTCGCTGCCCTCGCGGCGGATCGCCGGCTTGCCTTCTTCGGTCTCGTAGTAGCCCTCGGGCACGCCGCCGGGCTCGAAGTCCTCGCCCTTGTCGTAGAGCTTCTGGCTCTCCAGGAACACGACCGGATCGGTTCCGGCAAGCGCCAGGTTGAGCATGCCCTTCGCGTCGGTCGGGGTGGTCGGGAAGTAAACCTTCAGGCCCGGGATGTGGGCGACGAGCGCACTCCAGTCCTGGGAGTGCTGCGCGCCGTACTTGGCACCCACGGACACGCGCAGGACGAGGGGCATCTTGAGCAGGCCAGCGCTCATCGACTGCCACTTGGCCATCTGGTTGAAGACTTCGTCGCCGGCGCGGCCCAGGAAGTCGCAGTACATGAGTTCAACGACCGCGCGGCCACCGGCCATCGCGTAGCCGACGCCAGCACCGATGATCGAGGCCTCGGCGATGGGCGAGTTGAAGAGGCGACGGTACGGCAGGGCCTCGGTCAGGCCACGGTAGACGGCAAAGGCACCGCCCCAGTCACGGTTTTCCTCGCCCCATGCGGCCATCGTCGGATCGGTCTTGAAGCGGTGCAGCATCGCCTCGAACAGGCCGTCACGGAACTGGTACATGCGCATCTTGGAGACGGGTTTGCCGTTCTCATCGACGGAGGAGCGCACCTTCTTAGCCAGCGCCTTGACGCGCGGGTTGTCCTCAAGGTCGATCTCGGGGGTCGCGTCGTCAAAGGCCTCGACCTTCTCGTTGGAGAACATGACCGTGTCGATGTAGCCGTCCGCGACGCGCGGGGTGGCGTCGTCGTCGATGGCCAGTTTGAGGACCTTGACCAGCTTGTCGGTCAGCGAGGCCGCGTAACCGTCGATCTCGTCCTGCGTGGTCAGGCCGTTCGAGATGAGCAGGTTCGAGTATTCCTTGATGCAGTCAACCTGCTCCCACAGCTCGACCTCTTCCTTCGTACGGTACGAGGAAGCGTCCGACGGCGAGTGGCCGGAGAAGCGGTAGGTGATGGTGTCCATGAGGACGGGGCCGCGGCCCTCCTCGAGGATCTTCTTTTTGCGGGTGGTCGCGTCCGCAACGGCCAGCGGATTGAGGCCGTCGACGCGCTCGGCGTGCATGGCCTCGGGGTTGAGAGCCGCGCCCACGCGGGCGAGAATCTCATATCCCATGGTCTCGCCGAAGGTCTGACCTCCCATGCCGTAGAAGTTGTTGAAGAAGTTAAACAGGATCGGCGGGTTGCCACCGTCCTCCTCGCGCCACAGGGAGCGGAACTGATCCATCGACGCGAAGTTCAGGGCCTCCCACACGGGGCCACAGGCCAGGGCGGCGTCACCGACGTTGGAGACGACGATGCCGGGCTTGCGGTTGATGCGCTTGAACAGGGCCGCGCCGTTCGCGATCGGGGCGGAGCCGCCGACGATCGCGTTGTTCGGGTAGGAGCCAAAGGGCAGGAAGAAGGTGTGCATCGAGCCGCCCAGGCCGCGGTTGAAGCCGGACTTGCGGGCGAAGATCTCCGCGAGGGCACCGAAGAGGATGAAGTTTTCGGTGAGGTCCTTCGTGTCCTTGTAGCCGATCTTTTCGGCGTAGGACAGGGTCTCGCCGCCGAGGAAGCCCTTCATGATGCTCTCAAGCTGGCCCTCGTCCATCTGGTGCATGGCCGAGTAGCACTTGGCGAGAATCTCACCGTGCGAGCGGTGGGAGCCGAAGATGAAGTCTTCCGGCGACAGAACGAAGCTCTGGCCGACGTAGGCGCTCTCCTGGCCAATGCCGAGGTGGGCGGGGCCGCGGTGGTTGTACTCGATGCCCTGCCAGGCGCCGGTCTTCTTGATGGAGTCGAGCATCGACTCGAAGGTGCGCACGACGATCATGTCGTGGAGCATCTGGACCATGCCTTTTTCGCCGTAGCGGGCGAGTTCGGTCTCACGGTCGAAGGTGTACTGGTTGACGGGGACCTCGGGGAACTTCACGTATCCCGGGCGACGCACCTCATTGGGGTCGATGATAAGAGACTGAGTCATTGTTCTACTCTTCCTTGATGTAGTTGTTCGTTAGAGCTTGACGGCCCACGCGGCTTCGCGGATGACCTCGGAAACAGTGGGGTGCGGGAAGACAACCTGGCGCAGGTCCTCAACGGTCAGTTCCATCTCGAGGACGGCCTGCGCGCCCCAGATCATCTCGGCGGCGTACGCGCCCAGCACGTGGATGCCCAGCACCTGGTGGGTCGTGGGGTCCACCAGGATCTTCGCCTCACCGGGGGCCTTAAAACCGTTCTCGGCGATGAAGCGGCCCGACATGAGGGCGGGAACCTTGGCGACGAGGACCTCACGGCCCTCTCGCTGAGCGGCGGACTCGGTCAGACCGACGCCCGCGGCCTCGGGGATCGAGAAGACGGCCCACGGGACGGTGTGCCAGCGCATGACCTCGCCGCGCTTCTTCGCGGTCGGATCGAGGATGTTCGCCGAGGCGATCTCCGCCATGCGGTAGGCGGCGTGCGCCAGGAGGGAGCGTCCGGTGACGTCGCCGATAGCCCACACGTTGGGCAAATTGGTGCGCATCGTGTCGTCGACGACGATGCCGCGGTTGATCTCGAGGCCAGCCTCCTGCGCGCCCCAGCCCGCCGTCGCGGGACGGCGGCCAACGGCCATGAGGACAACGTCGGCCTCGACGCTCAACTTGTTCTCGCCCTTGGAGTAGTGGACGGTGCCTCCGTCAAGGGACTCGACGCGGCAGCCCAGCTCGAAGGTCACGTCCTTCATGGCGGCGCGGGCCTTGGCGGCCAGGTCGTCGTCCATGAACGGCAGGATCTCGGGAGCCATCTCGATGACGGTCACCTGCGAACCCAGGGTGGAGTACAGGGAGGCGAACTCGACACCGATGACGCCGCCGCCGATGATCGCGAGGCGGGAGGGGACCTCGGGCAGGGACAGGATGCCCGTGGAGTCCACCAGCGCCGGATTGTCCTGGGTGCCGGGAAGCGGCGGCATGGCCGGCACGGAACCCGTGGCGATGATGACGTGGTCCGACGTGTAGGTCGTGCCCTCGACGGTCACACGACCGGGGGCGTCGAGGTGGCCTCGTCCGTTGATGACGGTGACGCCCGCCTTACGCTCGGTGGCTGCAACGCCCGCGACGAGGCCCTTAACGACCTGATCTTTCCAGGCCTGCATCTTTGTCCAGTTGACGGCAACGCCGCTGGCGTCCACGCCGAACTGGCTGGCTTCCTTGGCGTGCAGGTAGTTCTTCGCGCCGTTGAGCAGGGTCTTGGTGGGAATGCAGCCCACGTTCAGGCAGGTGCCGCCCAGGTACTGTTCCTCGACGAGGGCGACCTTCTTACCGGCGTGCCCGAGGCGCTCGGCAGCCAGGTAGCCGCCGGGACCCGCGCCGAGGACGATGACGTCAAAATGCGTGTCACTCATGAGTATTTCTCTTTCCTCAGGCCAGGACCGTCACGTCGATGTTGTCGATGGCGGCAACCAGGTCGCGCAGGAACCGGGCGCCGTCCGCGCCGTCGATGACCTGGTGGTCGATCGTCAGCGACAGGTTGAGGCGCTGCTCCACGCCGATTGTGCCGTCGGCTGCCACGACCGGGCGCGGGGTGATTGCGCCAACGCCAAGGATGGCTGTCTGGGGCAGGTTGATGACGGGGGTGAAGGTCTCGATACCGAAGGAGCCGATGTTGGAGACCGTGAAGGTGCCGCCGCTCAGGAAGTCGGGGGCGATGGTGCCGTCGATGGCACCGCCGGCCAGGCGCTTGGCTTCGTCGGAGAACGCCTTGAGGCCCAGGGCCTGCGCGGAGCGGATGACGGGGACGAGGAGGCCGCGCGGGGTGTCGCACGCGAAGCCGAGGTGGACCTGCTCGAACTGGGTGAGCACGCCGTCCTCAAGGTGGGCGTTGAACACGGGGTACTTGGGCAGGGTGCGCGACACGGCGAAGCAGACCAGGTCGTTGAGCGTGATCTTGCCCAGGCCCAGAGCCGGGTCGGCGTTCTTGACCTTCTTGCGCATCGCGAGGATGCCGGCGGCGTTCGCGGTGGTGTTGAGGGTCAGCTGCGCGGTGGTCGTCAGGGACTCCATCATGCGCTTGGCGACGACCTTGCGCACGCCCTTGAGCGGGGTGGAGGTCGAGGCACCGGGGTAATCGGCACCCGCAGGGGCGGAGGCAACGGGGCACGAGGCCGGGGCGGCCTCGGGCGTTCGGCCGGCGTCGGCGACGCTCACGCGGCCACCAATGCCGGTGCCTTCGGTGGCCTGGACACCGGCGGCGCGCGCGGCGGAGGTCAGGACGGGACCCGCAGCGATCGCGGCGGCGACGTCGCGCTCGATGACGCGGCCGTGGGGACCGGAACCCTCGGTAATGGTCGAGGCATCCAGGCCCGCCGAGGCGGCCAGGGCGCGGGCACGTGGGGAGACCGCGCCGGTGGCTCGCTCGGTGGCAAAGGCGGGGGCAGCCTGCTCGGGTGCGGCGGTTGCCTTGTCGGGTGCGTCCTCGACGGGTGCGGCGTCACCGCCGGGAACGAGGCCGGAGATGTCTTCTCCGGGTTCACCGACGATGATGAGCGGATCCTTGACGGGGACCTCGTCGCCTTCCTCCCACAGGAGCTTCAGGACGGTGCCCTCGGCGGTGGAGGGGACCTCCATCGTCGACTTGTCCGTCTCGATGGACGCGAGGGTCTGGTCGACGGCGACGCTGTCGCCTTCGGCGATCATCCACTCGACGATGATGCATGACTCAACAGAGTTGCCCAGCTGGGGCATCACCACGATGGTGGCCATGTAATTCCTCCTAGACGATGCGCAGCTTCGTGCGCTCGGCCAATTCCTTGATGGATTCTTCGGGGATCTCATCGTCGGTGATGATTCCGGTGACCTGGTCGATCCCCATGAAGGTGACGAAGCCGGCTTCCCCGTACTTGGAGGAGTCTGCGAGCAGCCACGTCTCTTGTGCGCGTGTGCGCATGATGGAACCAACCTGCCCACCCTCAACGAGTTGGGTGGTCAGGCCGCGATCAACGCTGAAGCCGTCCGTTCCGAGGAACGCAACGCGCGCGTTGAAGTCATTGATAGCGCGCTCGGCGACCGGCCCCACGAGGGACTCGGACTCGGCGCGGAAGTGCCCGCCCGTCAGTGTGATGTTCAGGTTCGGGTTGGACCGGGCGTTTGCGAAAACAAGGACGGAGTTGGTCAGAACCTGAACTCCGCGCTTGCCGGTGAGGTACTTGACGATGAGGGCGCAGGTGGTGCCGGCCTCGATCATGATCCGGTCGTCGTCGTAGATCATGTCCGCGGCGGCCCGGGCGATGCGCTCCTTCTGATCGACGCGATCATTCTGGCGCAGGTGGATGTTGCGGAAGGTGGTGGGGCGTGCCCCTCCGTGGGTGCGCACGAGGTAACCCTGCTCATCGAGGACCTTCAGCGAGGCACGCACGGTGACGGGCGAAACCCCCAGGTCGGAGGCGAGCTGGGCGACACTCACCTCACCCTCGCGGGCGAGGCGATCCAGGATGTAGTTCGTGCGTTCTTCTGCACGTCCCATGTCTTCACCTCTCAATGCATTCGCGACAACCTTCTGTCGCTTTCACTTTCGTTAAGGACAGAATAGTCATTTAAACGAAAGCATGCAACATCACATTGATGAGTCGCCCAGCCGTGCACCACAGCGGCACACATGTTCATACACTCGTCGAATCAAAGCCACATTGCCTTGACAAAATGCGGATAAACGTGCGGGCGGGCGGCCCCGCAGGGACCGCCCGCCCGCCATCAAATGCCCAACAGCTTGGCACTTGGCTCACACAATCAAACGAAAATGAAACGAAAGCGCACGTCGCCGCCTCAATGAGCCCATACCTCGGACATGAGAAGTGTTTTACTCCCCCGGCGCACGCACGCCGACGGTGAGCAGCAGGTTGCCGTACAGGCGCTGCTCACCCGTCGCAACGATGATGCCCACGTTCTCATCGCGTGCGGCATCGTAGAAGTCCCAGCGGGAAATCTCGCCGAACTCGACACCCGGCAGCGCCGCGCGGAACTCGTCGTGAATCGGGATCTCCACCGGCTCGGCGTCGGGCGCGGGGGTCATGATCTCGGCGCGCTCGATCGGGATCGTGCGCTTCAGGACATCGAGAACCTGGCTGACGTCCAACAGACCCGGGGCAAGGTTCAGCGAAATCAGCTCGCAGCGCGGGTTCACGCCCGTCGTGTGCGGGTAGTTCGCATCCGCCAGCAGGATCTTCGAGCCGTGGCCAGCGGCGGCCAAAGCACGCAGGAACTGGGGGTGAGTCATGGGACCGTAGAGCATGAACGTACCTTTCTTACAGGTGTGAACTGGCCCGGATGACCAGCTCAGGGTCGAGAACAATATCCTGGGAGGAGCCACCGTCCATGAGCGAACGCACGAGGCGCACCGCAGTGCGCCCCAGTCGGTCAAAGGGCTGGTGGATCGTCGTGAGCGGAGGCGCGTAGGAGTCAGCGCCGTCGATGTCATCAAAGCCGACGACCCGCACGTCGCGCGGAACCACTCCCCCACGCTCGTAGATGTAACGCATCGCGCCGAGAGCCAGCTGGTCGTTCGCCGCCTGAATCCCCTGCGGCAATCGGCCCGCCGCGCGCATGACGTCGTAGCCGTCGCGCGAGTCCCAGGAGTCGGGCTGAAGGACGACGGGTTCGATGTCGTAGGCCTTGCACGCCTGCTCATAGCCGAGTCGGCGCATCTGAGCATCCGACCAGCCGGAGGGACCCGCAATGTGGATAACGTCGGTGAGTCCCTGGGCGAGCAGGTGCTCGGCGGCCAGGCGCGCGCCGCGCACGTTGTCCACCGCGACGGTCGAAATGCCGTCGAGTCCCTGCTCGCTCGTCAGGATGAGAACCGTCGGGAAACGCTTGCCCGCCTCGATCGCGACGTCGATTGTTGGATCTTGACCACCCAGGATGATGACGCCGTCCACGTCGAAGGGCGCGAAGTCGGAACGCAGCTGCCCGTCCGGCCCGTACGCGTAGGACAGGGACACGTGGTACCCGGCCTGCGCGGAGGCGTTGAGGATCGACAGCAGCACGGTGCCGTGCCCGTGGTACATGGGCGCAGCCAGCACGACCTGCAGCACGTTGGTGCGCTTGGCCGCGAGCGCGCGCGCCGCGTAGTTGGGCACGTAGCCCAGCTCCTCGACAAGCTTGGAGATCCTCGCGCGCGTCTTTTCGGAGACTTCGGGGTCGCCGCGCACGACGCGCGAGACGGTGTTCGTTGAGACACCCGCGCGCCGTGCGATGTCGGCCAGCGAGACTTTCTTAGGCGTTCGTCGGTGCGTGGACATGGGTCGATGCGCTCGCAGCGATAACGGATGCTCGCTCGCCCTGCGCCAGAGCACCGATTGTTTCGAGCTGGGCAAGGAGAGAGCCGAAGGTCGAGGCCTCGATGGGGCCACGCACGACGGTGACGCCCGCGATCTGGGCGGTCAGGTCGCACAGGAGCCGGTTGCGCGCGCCGCCGCCCACGAGGTTGAGCTGGTCGGGGGCCTTCCCGGTGGCCTCCGTGAGTTCGCCGATTGCGCGGGCGTAGCGGCGGGCGAAAGACTCGATGATGACGCGCACGTAGCCGGCCATCGAGTCGGGGCGGGCGGCCCCCTGGGCGTCGAGGGCCTCGTCGATCTTGCGCTGCATGTCTCCGGGGGTGGCGAAGGCCTCGCCATCGGGGTCGAAAACGCCGGAGGCCGGGGGCAGCTCGCGCGCCTGGGCGACCAGCTCGTCGGTGTCGGTGGGCGTGCCCTCGCGCTCCCACTGGCGCTGGATCTCCTGCAGGATCCACATGCCGGTGATGTTGAAGAGGGGACGCACTCCCCCGTCGGTGCGGCCCTCGTTGGTGATGCCCATGTTGAAAGCGATCTCGCTCATGAGGGGCCGATCCTCGATGGCACCCAGGACGGACCAGGAGCCGCAGGACAGGAAGTAGGCGCGCTTGCCTTCCTCGATGGGCAGGCCGTGGACCGCGCAGGCAGAGTCGTGGGCACCGCCGCGCACGACGGTCAGGGTTTCGAGGCCGGGGACCGTGCATGGGCCGACGACGGTTCGGTCGGCAGACAGCTCGCCGAACCAGCCGCGCGGGATGCCGAGTCGGGCAAAGACCTCGTCGTTGAAGTCACCGCCGCCGGGGGTGAGCAGGCCGGACGTCGAGGCGATGGTGCGAGACCAGCCGACGGCACCCGTCAGTCGGTACACGAAGTAGTCGGGCAGGAACAGTACCCCCGCGACGCGCTGAGCGTCGGCGGGATTTTCCTGCAGGTAGGCGAACAGCTGGTTCGCCGTGTTGATGGTCGCCGGTTGGTTTCCCGTCAGATCGAAGAATTCGCGGTCGCCGATGCGCTCACGGAAGGCGTCCAGGGTGCGGGAGGTGCGCTCGTCACGGTAGGCGATAACGTCGCCGACGAGGTCGCCGTTCTCGTCAAGGGGAGCCCAGTCCACTCCCCACGTGTCAATTGAGACGGAGCGGGCATCCGGGAACTGCTCCAGAGCCTTCTTCAGGCCGATGATCGTCTCAGCCTCCATCGTCGCTACATCCCACGTCAGCGTGCCATCCTGGCGGCGGCGGGCCTCGTGCTTGAAGCGGTGAATGTCCGTGACGTCCAGGCGTCCGTCGGTGAGCGTTCCGGCGAGGACTCGTCCGGACGCGGATCCAAGGTCAACAGCAAGTACGGTGGTCATTGAAGTCTCCTGCTCAAAACGCCCTCGCTCAGCGTGTCCCGTCATTGGGATAGTAATACGGCTTTCCTCATCGGCGAGGCCGGGGCCGCGTCCCGGGACCGGGCTTACCCGGGAAGGTGTCCCGTTCGGGCTCGGGGAGAGAGGAACCCGGGCCCGAACGGGACGTGCATCAGCGGTACATCGGGCCGAAGGTCTCGCAGGCGCGGAAGTCAGCGCCCTCGAGAGATTCGGTGCCGAACAGCGACCACGCCTTGGGGCGGAAGATCCGCTCCTCGGGAACGTTGTGCATGTTGACCGGGATGCGCAGCATCGACGCCAGCGTGATCAGCTGGCCACCGATGTGGCCGTAGGAGATCGCACCGTGGTTCGCCCCCCAGTTGTTCATGACGTCGTAGACGCTCTTGAACGCGCCCTCACCCGTCAGGTTCGGGACAAACCAGGTGGTGGGCCACTCGATGTTGGTGCGCTCTTCGATGGTGAAAGCGACCTCGTCGGGCAGCTCGACCGTGTAGCCCTCGGCGATCTGCAGAACCGGTCCGAGGCCACGCACCAGGTTCAGGCGGCACATCGTCACGGGCATCTCGCCCGAGGTGCGGAAGTGCGTCGAGAAGCCGCCACCACGGAAGTAGCCGGTCGAGGCCGGGTGGAAGGTCGTGGCCTCAAGTGTGGCCTCACGGTCCTCCTCGGTGAGCTCGTACCAGGGCTTAATGACGTTCTTGCAGTCGCGCACTGCCTTACCGGCACCATCCAGCGTGGTCGAGCCGGAGTTACGCAGGTCGAGCAGGCCGGCGGCCGCGCGTCCCTCGGGCTTCCAGCCGGTGGCCTTCTCGATGGACTCGGGACTCCAGTAGGTGCGCACATCGGAGAAGATCTGCGGCGTGTTGGTCAGCAGGTAGCCGAACAGCATCGAGGCACCGTTGAGCGAGTCGTTCTCGGTGGCCACGACGGAGGGCTGACGGATACCGGTCCAGTCGAAGTTCGTGTTGAGGATGGTCTCCAGGACGTCGCCGTTCGGGAAGTGGTCCGTCCACTGGCGCTGTCCCTGGAAGCCGGCGGCGATGGCACCGTGGCCGCCCGCTTCCTCCTCGAATCCCAGCTCGGCCAGGCGCGGGTTGCCGTGCATGAGGTCGCGGGCGATGAGCGTCATCTTCGTGACGAACTTCCACCAATCCTCGTGCTTTTCGGGGTACTGCCACTCCGGCGGGTTCCAGTCCTTGCCCTGCTTGAAGTTCTCGCGGATCCACCGGTACGCCTTCTCGTACTCCTCGGGATCGTAGATGCCTTCTTCGATGCGACGCGTGAACTCGCTCATGTCGATGTACTCGTTGCGCATGCCCAGGTAGGAGCCGAAGAAGTCGGGGTTGACGACGGAACCGGCGATACCCATGGAGACGGAGCCCATGGACAGGTAGGCCTCGCCCTTCATCTGCGCGACGGCCAGGCCGGCGGTCGCGTAATCGAGGAGGCGGGTACGCACGTCCTCGGGGATCGAGGTGTCGTCAGCGTCCTGAACGTGCTCGCCGTAGATGCCGAAGGCGGGAATGCCGATCTGGGCGTGGCCAGCCAGGGCGGCGGCGAGGTACACGGCACCGGGGCGCTCGGTGCCGTTGAAACCCCAGATGGCGTGCGGCATCGCGGGGTCCATGTCGGTCGTCTCGGTGCCATAGCACCAGCAAGGGGTGACCGTCACGGTCAGGCCAACGTTGTTCGCACGGAACTTAGTGGCGCAAGCCTGGGCCTCGTGGACGCGGCCGATCGTGGTGTCAGCGATGACGACCTCGACAGGGGCACCGTCCGGGTAGCGCAGGGTAGACGTAAAGAGTTCGGCGACGGACTTCGCCATGTTCATGGTCTGCTCTTCAAGAGCCTCGCGAACGCCCTTGCGGCGACCATCAATAGTGGGGCGGATTCCGATGCGGGGGTGGTTTGTCATTCTTCCTTCATCCCTCATGGTGACGTCGATGTCGGAGCGCGGGGGCGCTCGCCCCCTCGGATCCTTCTGTTTCTTTAGGTGCCGGGTTCGCAGGTTCCGCCCCAGTCATTCGGAGCGGAACCCGCGACGGGCCGCCGGTACGGCATGCGCCTACCCGGCCCCGGCCTCGTGCCCAATTGAGCTAGCGTCTCACTCGTACAGGTTGGCCTTGATGCCGGCGTCGTCGATGTTGTTCTTGTCGTACCAGGCGAAGCCGGAGTCGATGACCGTGGGCAGCTTGGCGCCGTTGATCGCGGCGACCGCGGCCTTGACCGTGTAGTAGCCGATCTTGACCGGCGACTGGGTCACGGCACCAGCCTCCTTGCCAGCCTTGATGGCGTCGATCTGGGTCTTACCCGAGTCGAAGCCCACGACGGTGACGTCCTTGCCGGTCTCAGCAACACCCTGGACGATGCCCGAGGCCGCGGCCTCGTTCGAGCCGTACATGCCGACGATGTCGGAGTTGGCCTGAATGATCGACTTGGAGGTGTCGGCGGCCTTGGTGACCTCACCGGCGATCTGCTCGTCGAGGAGCTTCAGGTCGGCGGGGGCGTTGGCCTTGAAGTACTCCTTGAAGCCCTCGCAACGCTGCTTGCCCGTGGTGGAGGTCGAGTCGTGGCAGACCATGCCAACCGAACCCGACTTGCCCTTGAGCAGCTCGATCATGTGCTGCGCGGCTTCCTCGGCGGCCTTGGTGTTGTTCGTCTGAACCGTGGTGACCGGGATGTCGGACTCAACGCCGGAGTCGAAGGCGACAACCGGGATGTTCTTGGACTTGATCTCGCTGAGCAGGTCAGCGGCGGCATTCGAGTCCAGGGCGGCGAAACCGATGGCGGCCGGGCCGGAGTCCAGAGCGGACTTCAGCTGGTCGGTCTGCTCCGTCACCTTGGTCTCATCCTGCGGGCCGACAAAGCTGACCTTGTAGCCCAGCTCCTCGCCAGCCTGCTCGGCACCTTCCTTCACGGCCTGCCAGAAGCGGTGCTGGAAGCCCTTGGAGACCAGGTAAATGGTCTGGGAGCCATCACCCTTGACAGCCTCCTTCTCCCAGTCCTGCTGCTCGCCGGAGGTGTCCACCTTCGAGGCACCCGACGATTCGGTCTTGGTGGAGCCTCCGGTGGCATCCGTCGAGGTCGAGCATGCAGCCATGCCCAGGGCCAAGGTGCCGACGGCAGCGGCGGCGACGATACGTCCGATGGGGCGCATTGGTGTTCCTTTCGTGGGGTGGCGGGATGGCCCCGCCTATCTGGGGAGTGAACCGACATCGGTTCACGGGTTGTAATTGAGATGGAATAAGACTCAGGCTGCGTTTTCGCGGATGCGACGCAGGTTGTCGATAACGACCGCGAGGAGCAGGACGATACCGGTGACGACGAACTGCCATTCGGCGGCGATACTCATCATGGTCAGGCCCTTCTTGAGGGTCTCCATGAGGATCGCGCCAACCAGCGCGCCGGGGATCGAGGCGCGACCACCCGACAGGGAGGTGCCGCCGATGACGGCCGCGGCGATGACGTTGAGTTCCATGCCCACGCCCTCAGCGGGCTGGACGAGGCCGCCACGCGCGGAATAGAGGACGGCACCGACGGCCATGAAGGCACCCGCGACGACGTAGATGATGATCTTCCACAGGCGCACGTTGACGCCGGAGAGGCGGGTGGCCTCCTCGTTGGAGCCGATCGCCAGGGCGTAGCGGCCCAGGAGCGTCTTGTTCATGAGGAAGGTCGCCAGGACCGTGAGGACCAGGAAGATCACGATGGCGTTGGCCACGCCCGGGATCACCTTGCCGGCGGCGATGGCCTTGTAGCCGGTGTTCGCGATCACGATGGAGGACTTGTTCGAAATGATGAGCGCCAGGCCTCGGGCGACCATCATCATCGCCAGCGTCGCGATGAAGGGAGGCAGGCCCAGGATCGAAACGTTGAGGCCGTTGATGAGGCCAATCGCCATGCCGACCAGCAGGGTCAGGAGCAGGCCGAGGCCGAGAGGCAGGTTCATCTTGTCGCCTGCCAGGAAAATACCGGCCATGACGGCCACGAGGCTCATACCCGTACCGACAGACAGGTCAATGCCGGAGGTCGCGATGACGAAGGTAGCACCCAGCGCCATGACGCCCGTGAAGGCCGACTGCAGGACGATGTCCAGGTACACGTTCATGGTCGCAAAAGTAAAGTTCGGCACAGCAACGCTGAAGAATGCCAGGACCACGAACAACGCAACTGTGACGAGCAGCAGCTGCATGTTCCTCTTCAGGAAGGCCGCGACAGGCGACGGCGCCTCGAGGCCCTTGTTGTCGACGACGGTGCTCACGCGTTTACTCCGTTCGCTTCTTCCTGGCCGACGGTGGCCAGTTCCATGATGTTTTCTTGGGTGGCTTCCTCGTTGTCGAGGGTGCCAATAATGCGGCCGTGGGCCATGACGGCGATGCGGTTCGCCAGGCGCAGGACCTCGGGCAGTTCCGAGGAGATGACGATGATCGCCTTACCCTGCTTCGCTAGGTTTTCAAGCAGCGTGTAGATTTCGTCCTTCGCACCCACGTCAATGCCGCGCGTGGGTTCGTCGAAGATAAGGACCTCAGAGTCACGCTCCAGCCACTTGGCCACGACAACCTTCTGCTGGTTACCGCCCGACAGAGAACGGACCTCGACGTCAACGCTGGGGGTGCGCGTGCGCAGCTTCCCCACGTACTCCTGGGCGACCTTGCGCAGCTTCTCCGTCGCGACGACCGACGCCTTGGTGAAGTGGTCCATGGCAGCCATGCCCGTGTTGAAGGAAATGTCCTTGTCCAGGAGCAGGCCGAACTGCTTGCGGTCCTCGGACAGGTAGCCGATGCCATGCTTGACGGCATCCGAGGCGCTCTTGATCGACACCTTCTTGCCGTGGACGTAGATGCTGCCCTCGGTGTGGGGATCAGCTCCGAACAGAGCGCGGGCTACCTCGGTGCGACCGGCACCAACCAGTCCCGCAAAGCCGAAGATTTCGCCCTTCTTGACCTCGAAGGAGACGTCGTGGACAACCTTGACTGTCGACAGGTTCTCGACGCGCAGGACGACCTCGTCGGAGATCGGCTTGGTGGTGGGGCGCGCGTCGGCGGGCACCTCGCGACCGACCATCATCTTGACAACCTCACGCATGGGCGTGGTAGCCGTCTCAACCGTGCCGACGTACTTGCCGTCGCGCAGCACGGAGATGCGGTTGGTCAGCTCGGTAAGCTCGGGCATGCGGTGCGTAATGAAGATCAGACCGGTCGTCGGGCAGACAAAATCGCGCACGAGTTCAAACAGCGACTCGGTCTCGGTCGTCGTCAGAGGAGCCGTGGGCTCGTCCATGACGAGGATCTTTGAGTCGAAGGACAGTGCACGAGCAATCTCCACCATCTGCAGACGGGCGACCGGCAGGTCGCGACAGTAGGCGGTCGGATCGATCTTCATATTGAGGCGCTCGAACAGCTCGTAGGCGTCGCGCACCATCTTGCGATCATCAATGTAGGACCACTTCGAGGAACCCGGACGACCGAGGTACAGGTTCTGGGCAACAGTCAGGTCAGGAACAATGTTGAGTTCCTGGTGGATGATTGACAGGCCGAGGTCACGGGCGTGCTCAGGCGACTGAATGTCAACCTGCTCGCCCTGCAGCCAGATTTCTCCGCCCGGGTCGGCCTTGTGAATACCGGTGAGCACCTTCATGAGCGTGGACTTACCCGCTCCGTTCTCACCGCAGAGACCCAAGACTTCACCGGGGCGAAGGTCGAGGTCCACGTCGGACAGCGCCTTCACGCCGGGGAACGTCTTCGAGATCCCCTTTAGCTCTAGTAAGTTCGTCACTTCTCACCCCTTGGGTACCAGTAACTTCTCTGTTTCTGGAGTTTGCTCCCTCGTTTTCGTTAACGCTAACGGAAACGTATCCGAAGGAACGCCCTCTTTGGCGTCCCCCCAAGAGTAAGTCATCAGACGAGCGCGCGCGAGTTAAATTAGCTCGCGCGTAACCGAATTGAAATTTAATCGAAAGTCGATAAACCTTACAATTCCGGGCTTTCTAGCACATTGTCGCGGACGGTTCGTGCGACACCATCGAGCCACTCCTGATCGACAAGACACTGCCCGAGCAACACCTTCCCGCGTGTCGGATCGTGAGGAATCCCCTCCCTCTCCCACTCAAACACGCCCCGACCTCGTACGGTTGTCGGAAAAGTTCCGTGAACGTTCACGACGCGCCACCACGGGACACCACCACCCCAATCATGCATGATCCGCCCAACAACGCGCGGACCGGTCCCCACCGCGCGCGCGATCATCCCGTAGGTCGCCACCCGCCCCGGCGGAATCTCCTCCACAACGCGCAACACCGCCTCAACCAGTTCCTCGCGCACAGCCCCTCTCCTCTCTCGCCGATCCCGACAACGCAACCACAGCCTCGTCCCCCAGGGCCGGGCGCACCCACGGCAGGCGCGCCCGGAGCACGCACCTAGGGGTGAACCTTCGACGGCGAGGACACCATCAGGCCGGTCGCACCGGCCGCGAGCGCCTGCTTGGCCTGCCCAGGGTTCGTGATGATGTGCGCGATCGTCGGGCGCTTGGCCGCCTTGAGCGCGCTCCATGCCTCCGGGCGCGCGTTCCACTCCATCCCCAGCACATCCCACTGCGAGAGCTTCACCGACGCCAGCTCGTTGGGGTAGAGCATCGCCATCGTCATATACCCGCGGGCCTTCGCGCGAGCCGAACTCGTACCCTTCGCGAACGTCTTCCACAGGACGCGACGCTCAGGGTGACCGCCGAACGCCCGGTGCAGGTACTCGAAGAGCTCGGCCTCCGCGGCCAAGTCCCCCTTGTTCTTCTGATCCTGGGACGACGTCGTCTTATGGTCGATCGCGAGCACCACGTTGGAGGGAATTCGCTCGACGATGTCGCTCAGGCGCAGGAACGGGCCCGAGGCCTGACGCAGCTTACTGAGCGTCGACCACGGAGTGTTCCAAATCTGATAATCCGTCCCCGGCACGTTGCGTGTCGTCTTCCAATCGTGGATCGCCACGAACTCGCCGGAGGCGCAGCGGCGCACCGAGACCTCCAACGCCTTGAAACCCGCGCGCAACGACGCATCCAGCCCCTGGCGCGTGAACTCGGGAAACTCCGTCCCACCCATTCTGTGGGCAATGTAGAACGGGCGACCGGCCAGGAGCCTTTTGACATAGTGCGGGCCGAGGGCGTCCACCTCCTGATCCACCGCCGTCTCAGTCCCCATCGTGACGTCGCTGACTGATTCGTGTGCCATGCGTGCTTGCCTTTCAAATTGTTGGCGCATCTGCCAGGCCGGTCCCAGCTAGCGGCTCGCACGGCCTTGACCGAAGCGAACACCCGGACCGCCGGAGCATCAACGCACCTGGAAACGACAGTGAATTATAGGCACGAGTCGTTTGTCAGGTCCCAGCCTGATGCCGATTGCGTCCTGACAGGTGCGCGCCATCTCGCCTCATTGCCGAGGCGCACCCGGGTCGGGCGATCAGGCGCGCGGATCGTCCGGCAGTTCAATCATCTTCGCCACCGCCCGCAGGACAGCCTTCGGATCCACCGGCACAACCGCCAGGTCCGTGGGCTCAATCCGATCAAAGCCAGCGTCCGACCCCTCGGCCGAGGAATCAGATCCCGAGAAGTCGGCCACGGCCTCGTCCCGGGGAGCGGCAGGCTCCCCCACCGTAGGCACCCCGAGCGCGTTGCCGACCTGATAGGTCACGCCCGCGACGTCGAGGACGCGCAGCTCACTGTCCACGCTGTCCCAGCCGGCACTCTCACGTGAACACGAGAACGTCAGCGCGTGGAAATCACCCGCACGCAGCGCATCCCCCACCGGTGAGCCGACCGGGGAGACGACCGACAGATCCGTGAGCGTACGGAAAGTGCGCGTCAAAGGTCGGTGCCCCATCAGCATCGCGTCCTCTGGAAGCCAGCGCAGCCCGTCAATAACACCCGTGCGCGGCCCCAGGCGCGTGTAGCCGCGAACAAAGCCAACGATCTCACTCGGAAGGATCTCATCAACCTTGACGGAACGGTTGGTGTGAATCTCCACGAGAGCACGCTCGCGATTGAACCAGACGCGCATGAGCCGAGGCCGTCTCCAGCCGCGCGAATGAACCGCCCACACGTCGAGGCGGCGCGATGCCCACGCGCGCGGGGACGCCGCCCAGACGACCTCCGGGCCGTTTTTCATCTCCTCTTCGAGGCTGAGGTAGCGACGCCGCTCAAGCGTGACCTTACCGAGATGGCTCGCCGTGTAACGCGGCGGGAAAGATTCGCCGGGGTCGGGGCCGCCCCACACATCCTCCACCGTCACCAGACGATCCCGGTCGCCCGGGCCGCGCGGCGTCTCCTGCCAGCGCTGCCACGCGTCGGCGAGCTCACTGTAGCGCTCCCGCAAGGCAGCCGTTCGCTCCGCGTCCGGAGGTTGAATGCCGCGAGGCTTCGCGCTCGGGTTCGTTCCCGCATCCGGGTGAACCAGGACGTGGACGCCGTAGGCGAAGATGCACGCGGTGATCAACAGAACCACGACGACAGCATTCCACGATTCTGGCACGGTCACCAACCCCCATCCCCGCATGCGCCCGCATATGAACAAAAAGCCCCGAGTCCTCAAGGACCCGGGGCGTCTGCTCCTGCGACTGGATTCGAACCAGTAACCGTCCGATTAACAGTCGGATGCTCTGCCGTTGAGCTACGCAGGATTGCGACAAGAGAAGATATTAGCAGGGCACCTTCGAAACTGGCAAGCCAGAAAGCCCGACCTACAATATGCACCGCGTCACGCTTTGTTGGCCGACTCGAAACACTCCCGGTATTGGCTCAACCAGCAGCGCTGCGCAACCTCAAGTAGCCCTAGCATCCCTACGGTCTGGCGTGCACGCTAGCATCGCTGATCCGCACGCAAACCCGCTGTTCCGCACGTAAACCCGCTGTTCCGCACGTGGGCAGCCTCGCCAAGGCTCCGATCAGCGGGTTAACGTGCGGAAGAGAGGTCCCAGGCTCTAGGTAGGAGGCCCACGTGCGGAAGAGAAGCACAAGCCACGGATAGGAGGCCCGCGTGCACGTCACAACGGTGTCCGAAAATTTAGCGATGCAGCGAAACATGAGGGCCAGGCTGCTGCGCTCGTAAGCGACGGAGTGGCCTGGCGATTACCTATGCGGATAGGTTATGACGATACGGATAGGTTATCGCCACACGGATAGGTAAATAAGCTATCCGTATGCTCATAACCTATCCATGAAGCAACAACCTATCCGCGTAGACACTATGCGAGGAAACCGTTGCACTAGTTCCGCATGCGATGCACTAGCAGCTGAGCAGTGCAATGCCACCCCACATAGTGCGATACCCACCTATCCAGTGCAATACCCGCGAGCGATGCGATCAATTGCAAATCCCGGCAGCACCGCCGGCATGGAGGGTGCCGGAGGGTCCGGATAACCTAGCTGCGGCACCCATGGGCGGCGGCAGGGCTTGGCCGGGCTTCGAGGGGAAGCTCCACCACACACAGCGACACAAGCGCCGCCGGTGCGGAGGGCGCCGGAGGGTCCGGAAGGCACGGCTGCGGAGCCCGTGGGCGGCGGCGGGGCCTGGCCGGGCTTCGAGACGACGCGCCGAGCGAAGCTCGCAGCGCGGACGGCTCGCGGGCGGGCCGCCGCCCACGGGCACACCAAGCAGCCCGGCCTAGCAAGGCACACCACGCGGGCGGCCGGACCCGACGGCGCCCAGAACACCAGCGGCGCCACAAGCAACGAGCGCCAGACACGCGGAAACCCCGCCCCGCAGATGCGGGACGGGGTCAGCCCACCCAGTCGGGTGGAAAAGTCTGAACGAGTCAGACGGGGAAAGTCACTTAAGGGTGACCTTGCCGCCGGCCTCTTCGATCTCAGCCTTGGCCTTCTCGGCGTCTTCCTTCTTCGCGGAGGGGAAGATGGTGGAGGGCGCGGAGTCAACCAGGTCCTTGGCTTCCTTGAGGCCCAGGCCGGCCAGGTTCTTGACGACCTTGACGACGGCGATCTTCTTCTCACCGGCGGACTCGAGGACGACCTCGAACTCGTCCTTCTCTTCCTCGGCGGGGGCGTCGGCGGCCGGGGCGGCAACGGCGACGGCTGCGGGGGCAGCGGCCTCAACGTCGAAGGTCTCCTCGAAGAGCTTCACGAAGTCGGAGAGCTCGATGAGGGTCATTTCCTTGAAAGCTGCGATGAGCTCGTCATTGGAGAGCTTAGCCATGAGTGGCATCCTTCCTAATTGGCCTGCACGAGTGCAGATTGTTGGGGTGTTTCACGCAGCCCGGGTGGCGGTGTGAAACATGGCCTGTCTCGTCAGGCCGCCTCGCCCTGCTGCTTTTCGCGCAGAGCATCGATGGTGCGCACTGCCTTGACGGGCAGAGCGTTGAATGCGAACGCCGCCTGACCGATCTTCGCCTTGAGGACGCCTGCGGCCTTGGCCAGCAGGACCTCGCGGGACTCGAGATCGGCGAGCTTCTTGACACCCTCGGCGCTCAGGGGAGCGCCGTCCATCGCGCCGGACTTCAGCACGAGGGCGGGGTTTTCCTTAGCAAAATCACGCAGGGTCTTGGCGGCCTCAACGGGCTCGCCGGAGACGAAAGCGATGGCCGTGGGACCCTTGAGGTCCTCAGCCAGGAAGTCGAGGCCGACCTCCGTGGCTGCCAGGCGCGCCAGCGTGTTCTTTGCCACGGCGTAGGTCGCGTTCTCGCCCAGGCCGCGACGCAGCTGCTTCAGCTGGCCGACGGTCAGGCCGCGGTACTCGGTCAGCAGGACAGCGTCGGCTGCGCGGAAGCGCTCCACGAGCTCGGCAACTGCTGCCACCTTGTCGGACTTCGCCATGGTCCTCCTTCCAGATACGTGACCGCAGGTAAGAAAAAACCCGACACGCAGGTTCGTGTCGGGCGCATGCTCGAATGCCGCGCGGGGCGGCTCACTCACCTGCGTTGGATTTTTCTCCACTAGTGTGGACACCAACGGTCTTCGGCACGGATCAGCTTAACAGGGTGGTTACCTGCGTGCAAGCATGGCGGCGCGTTTCACAGACGAGGCCGGGGTCGGTCGCGCGCACACCTGCGATGGGTGCGTCAGAGGATGCGCGAGGCCGGGGCTGGTGTGCGGGGTATCCGGGAAGGATGTGTGCGGCTTGGCTCAGGGTGGAGCGCCTGGTATCCGACACGCGAAGCGGTGTTCGGTGTCCGGTGATGCGCATTGGGTCCCGGCCTCGTGACGTGATAGCCGTCAGACGAGCCTCCACCCCGCTGCCCGCGAGCGCGCGTCCCAGAAGGCCCGGTATTGGCCGTCCGCCTGCGAGTAGAGTTCAGCGTGCGTGCCGATCTGGGCGACGCGGCCGCCCTCGTCGAGGACGATGATCTGGTCGGCTGCCGTGATTGTGTCGAGCTTGTGGGCGATGACGATGAGGGTCGCGTCGCGCCGCAGGGCGGCCATGGCGTCGGTGATGCGCGATTCGTTTTCGGGGTCGAGGGCGCTCGTGGCCTCGTCGAAGAGGACGATGGGCGCGGCCTTGAGGAGCGCGCGTGCGATGGAGACGCGCTGGCGCTCGCCTCCCGAGAGCGCGCGCCCGCCCTCGCCGACGGGGGTGTCCCAGCCGTGCGGCAGGCGTTCGATGATCTCGTCGACTCCGCTCAGGCGAGCCGCTTCCTCGATGTCGGCGCGGCTTGCGTCGGGGTTTCCGATGCGCACGTTGGCCTCAAGTGTGTCGTCGAAGAGGTAGACGTCTTGGAAGACGAGGGAGAGCTGCGCCATGAGGTCGGTGGTATCCCAGTCGCGTACGTCTGCGTCACCCACTCGAATGCTTCCCGCGTCCACGTCGTAGAAGCGTGCGACGAGGCGCGCGATGGTGGTTTTACCACAGCCCGAGGGACCGACGATCGCCGTCATGGTTCCGGGTTCGACGCGGAAGGATAGGCCTTGCAGGACCGGGTGGTCGGCCTCGTAGGAGAAGGACACGTCCTCGAGGGTCACGGATGCGCCTGACGAGGCCGGGGCCTCGTCCGCGCGTCGCACGCCCTTGGGGGCGGGCAGTTCTGAGGCGGAGAGGATCTCGTGGCTGAGGTCGAGGACCGGGCGACGCGTCTCGAAGGCGGAGGCGAGCGTCCCGATGTCGACGAGGATCTGCGTGAAACGCAGAAGCAGGCCGATCGCAACGATCGCAGCCACGGGGCCGACCTGTTCCCCGACCGCGAGCCACCCGATCGCGCAGATGAGCGTCACGACGACGACCTGGGCAGCCATGCCGTTGACGATCTGGCCGACGGTTTCACGCATGAGAGAACGCCGCGCCGCCACCCCGTACGCGTCCTCGGCTCGCAGGAGAGGCTCGTAGGAGGCGGAGCGCCCGCAGGCCCGCAGCGCGCCCTGCTTGGTCGCGTATTCGACAATGCGGTGTGACAGCTCGCGGGCGGGAGGCTCTTTCAGGGCGGCCCCGGACTGCAGGCACCGGCGCGCCACCCACACTCCCCCGCCGACGACCGGGATCGCGACCACGCACACCAGCCCGAGGACCGGCGAAAACACGGTGATGCCGACGAGCATCGTCGCCGAGGTGACGATGGCGGCAATGAGGGGCGAGTACATGTGCGCGAAGATCTCACCCAGAACCATGAGCTCACGCGAGACGAGGCGCGACGTCTTTCCGGCGGTGTCTGCGCGGAACGATCCGAGCGGCAGGGACGCCACCTTGTCGCCGATCGCGCGGTGCATGTTCGACAGGAAGTCAAAGGCCACCGAGTATGAACGCATAGCGAGGAGATACTCGACGACAAATGAGGTGAGCGCGCACCCAGCCAGCACCACGAGCCACGCGCTCAGAGGCATCCCCCAGGCGCTGTGACCCGAGGTCAGGGCGAGCGCGGCCGGAATGAACGCGATGAGCGAGATTCCGCGCACGACACCGACGATGCAGGACAGGACGGTCGCCCGGGCGAAGTCGGCTCGCCCCTGCTCGGAGAGGGGTTCGCGCAGACGGAAGATGAGGCCGAACATAATCAGTATCCTTTCGCGGGCGCGGTCAAGCGACGCATGTACGGGTGATCGGCGAGCTGGTCGGGCGTGCCCAGGGCGATGAGGCGTCCCGCGTCAAGGATGGCGATCTGGTCGACACCCGTGATCGACGCGGCGCGGTGTGCGATCACCAGGACCGTCTTTCCCTGCACGAGGCGGGTGAGCGCCGCCTGAATATCGGCCTCGGCTTCCGGGTCGGTGAAGGCGGTGGCCTCGTCGAGGACGAGGATGGGTGCATCGACGAGGAGGGCGCGCGCAATCGCGATGCGCTGCGCCTGGCCACCCGAGGGATGCGCATCCTCCCCGATGACGCTGTCGAGGCCTCGGGGCAGGGAACGCAGGTAGTCGTCGATACGAGCGGCCCCAGCGGCAGCCCACACCGCTTCGTCGCTGGCGCCCAGGACTCCGAGCGCGATGTTATCTCTCACGGAAATATCGAGGAGCTGCGGATCTTGGAGGACGAAGGAGACGTGCCGGTAGAGGACGTCGGGGGCGATATCGCGCACGTCGACCCCTCCGATGCGGACAGCCCCACGGTCCGGGTCGGCGAAACGAGCGACCAGCGTCGCGAGCGTCGACTTACCCGAGCCGGAGGAACCAACGAGTGCGGTCACCGTGCCCTCGGGGATCGTCAGGCTCACATCGTCAAGCGCGAGGGTCGTCCCGTAGGAGAAGGACACACCGTCAATCTCAATATCCGATCCTTCTGGCACGGAATGCCCCTCGGCGGGCAGGGGATCGACGGAGAGCAGATCGACGATCCGCAGCGCGGCCGCCCCCGCGATCTGGTAGGACCAGGCCGTCGTCCCCAGCACCTCGATGGCAGCCGGGATGACGAGGGCAATGAGCGCGCAGGTGATGACCTGGACCGGGCTCACGATCCCGGCGGCCGCGAACGCTGCGCCTCCCGCGGTCGAGATGAGCAGGATCAACGAGGGAGACACGCTGGCCTGCCCGAGCGCGGAGCCTTTCAGCAGCGGACCACACCAATCGCGATAGAAGCGCGAGAAGTCCTCGGCAGCCTGGGTAAAACGCTGGTGTGAGCGCCCGACGGTTCCGAACGCCTTGACGACGCTGATGCCGGAGACAAACTCGACCATCGTGGACGAGACGCGCGTCAGGTGCCGGTCCATCTGCGCGGTCTTCTCCCCCATGTCTCGCATCATCCACGCGTTGAGGAACCCATAGATGGGCAGCGTGGCAATCGAGAGGAGCCCGAGCCGCCAGTCGACGACAAAGGAGTAGATGAGCAGGGACACCGGTGCGCTGACGGCGGCTGCGGATTCGACGGGCGCGTGTGCGATGACTGTGTGTACGTCGTGCGTATCGTCCTGGATAGCCTTGCGCACGGCCCCCGAGTTCGTGGAGGTAAACCAGGCGAGGGGCGCACCGGCCAGAACCTTCACCATGCGAGAGCGCACGATGTGCCCAAAGCGCACGTCCGCGAAGTGGGTGACGGCGAGCGCAACAAAGTAGATCCCATAGCGCACGCCGAACGCTCCGGTGAGCCACATGAGCAGGGTCATCACCTCCCCTCGGTCGGGCAGGACACCCGAGCGAGCCGCAGCCAGCAGCACCTCACCGAGCTGGACGAGGACGACGTAGGGGGCAACCGCGAGCGCACCGTAAAGGAACCCGAGCACTCGGGCAACCATCATGGACCCACGGATGGGGGCGGTCAGCTCCTTGAAGGCGCGTTGGCCCGCCAGGTGAGCGGCACGCGGGTCGTCAGCTCGATTGTCGTCAGTGAGTGGGGCACTCGGGGCCGAGGCCGTGGCGTCCTCGCGCTCGTCGGTGTCGGTCATTGGGGTTCTCCTTCGCGAGCACGCTTGGTGCCCGTCGGCATCAGTGTGATGAGTTGGTCCGCGCAGGCAGAAGCGAACTCGCCATCGTGGGTGACGACGATGACGGCCGCTCCTTCGTTCGCAATGCGGCGCAGGGTCGCGGTAATTGAGTCAAGGTGCCGGGCATCGATTCCCGACGTGGGTTCGTCGAGGATGACGATTCGGCGCCCAGTGGCTCGCGCAGCTGCGATGACGAGGCGTTGCTTCTGTCCTCCCGACAGGCTGAGGGGATGGCGGTCCCCCAGGTGAGCGAGGTCGAAGTCAGCCAAAAGCTTCTCCCCGGCCTCGCCGCTGGCCTGCGACGCCCCGATCGTCAGCTCGCCCGCTAGCGTGTCGGAGAACAGCTGTCGCCCGGTGTCCTGCATGACGAGCGCGCACGCGGCCCGCCGCTGCCGTCGGCTCGTCGTCTGTCCGTCCAGGGTGATCGTTCCGGAACTGGGAGCGGCCAGCCCGCACAAAACGCGCACGAGGGTCGTCTTCCCGACGCCGTTCTCTCCCGCAATACACGTGATCTGCCCGCCCGGGAAGTCTGCGTCGAAACTCTCAAACACGGGAGTGTTCCCGTAGGAGAAGCTCAGATCCCGACAGGACAGGCCCACGCTCCCACGGGCCGAGGCCTCGTCCTGGGAGTCCCGTGAGCACACCCAGGCCTCGGGCGAACCAGGGTCAACGAGCGTGCGCAAGCCAAGCGACCTGCGTTCCGCCTCGCTCATCGAGTAGAACTCCTCGCCGCTCCACCGACGCGTGACCGATCCGTCTTCCATGAGGAGGACCTGGTCGGCGAGTCCTCGCAGGAAGTGAAGGCGGTGCTCGACGACGATGATCGTCATTCCCTGTTCTTTTAGGAGCGCAAGGGCGCGTCGCACCTCTGCGATGGCGTCGGGGTCCAGGTTCGAGGTCGGTTCGTCGGCGAGGAGGACCGGGGCACCCGATGACAGTGCACAAGCGAGCGCCACCTTCTGGAGCTGCCCGCCCGATAAAGTCGACAGCTTGCGGTCCATGAGATGGGTGATGCCCATGAGTTCGGCGGCGCGCTCACTGCTCTCGATCAGGGTTTCTCGGTCGCGACCGTAGTTTTCCCCGCAAAAGGCCAGCTCCTCGGCGACGGTGTCGCAGAAGAATTGGGTGCGCGGATTCTGGAAGACAGATGAGCACAGGTGACCGATCTCGGTCAGGGGGACCTCGGCGAGGTCGCGACCATCAATCCGCACCGCCCCCTCGATCTCCCCCGGCGTCATCTGGGGCACGAGGCCGGTCAGCGCCCGCATGAGCGTCGACTTCCCACAGCCGGAGGACCCGCATACGAGGGTGAGGCTGCCCGGCTGGGCGGATACATCGACCCCGCGTAGGGCCTCGACGCGATCTCCCGTCAGCTCACTGACGTAGGAGAACGACAGGGATTCAACATCAATCACGGCAGGACTCCCAGGTGCGCACAGATCTCGATAACGATGACGCCGGCCACGCACGCAAGGGCGACCGCATCCCAGGCGCTGGCGCGCAGCCGCACGAGCGAGGTGGGGCGTGTGGGGCCACCCAGGCCTCGGACAACGCTCGAGGCAGCCAGGTCGTCGGCCACGCGCGCGATAGACGACAGCAGCGGGACCAGGAAACGCTCGGCGATCACGAGGGGGTGCCGTATGATGCCGCGAATCCCGAGGTCAACGCCACGCATCTCCATCGCCTCGCGGATGGCGACCGCCTCGGCACCCACCGTCGGGAGGACACGAAACGCGACAACGAGGGCATCGACGAAAACACGCGGCAAGTGAACGGCACACAGGGCTGCCTTCATCTGGCCAATTCTCGTCGTGCGGTACACGTAGAGGGCGATGCCGAATCCCGCGAAGAACCGCGCGAACCAGAATGCGATCGCACTGCACGTGCCAATCACAAGGACCACGCCTCGCGGCAACCCCATGCCCTCGAGCCACGCGACGAGGAGGGGCGAGCCGAGGCTCAACGCGTCGCAGACGAGGCACCCGAGCCCGGTACGTACCGCCGCCCGACCGCCAGCCTCCCACGCGAGGGCGACCACCGCGAGCAGCTGCACAGCCAGCAGCGTGGACGTGGGGCTCGCGCGCATGACGAGTGCGTTGAGGACGAGGAGCGCGAGGAGCTTCGTGCGCGGATCAAGCTTGCTCGTCGCCTCGTCTGGGGCGGCCTCGGCGAGCGAGATCTCAGGCAACGCCGGCCTTCGCGAAGTGCTTGCGCAGCAGGAAGCGTCCGATGAGTCCACCGATGCACGCGACGATCATTGCGACGACAACCCAACCGCCGATAACGGCGGGGCTAAAGAGCGCACGCATAGCATCCGCGTAGTCCTGGCCCATCTGGGACGCAACGTCCTCGTAATAGGGATCCGGAGCGAAGAAAATGGGGGCAAGCGGAACGATCATCCACAAGGAGAACAGCATGTATGCGGCGATGTTTCGAGGGGCACTGACGTAACCGCCACCCCGGGCGATGAGATCACCCAGGAAACCGAGGATCAGGGTAACCGGAATGGTCACCCACGCGTGCCCGGTCACCACCATCAGGAAAGCGACGATGCCTCCCATGATCGTGAGCGTGCCGAACATACGCGAACGCACCAGCATCAGCATGACGACCGATCCGTTGAGCAGCAGTCCGACGATCCAACCGGCGAACATGAACGCCGGCCCGAAGAAGCCCAGCATCCCCGAGCACCACATGAGGACGAAGTAGACGGCGGTAAAAGCACCGATCGTGACGGCCGAGCGTGCTTTTGTGACGCCCGACCCTGCAGCCTGAGGCATTTTGTAACCCTTTACGAATGTAGGTTTATAGAAGCGAATTAAGGGTACCCTACTTTTCACTTACACTATGTGACCTACGTCCCTTAATCTGCGCATGCATGTGCCAGCGCACCGAACGCCAGCCCCCGCCACAAAAAGCGGGTCCCCGCGCAGCGTGTGCTGCGCGGGGACCCGGACGCTTAATCAGCGAGCGAGGCTCACTTCTCGAGCAGGTCCTTGACCTTGGTGACATCCAGCGGGATGCCGGGACCCATCGTCGTCGCGACGGAACCCTTGATCAGGTAGCGGCCCTTGGCGGAGGTCGGCTTGAGACGCAGCACCTCATCCAGGACGGCGGCGTAGTTCTCGGTCAGCTGCTCGGCAGTGAAGGAGGCCTTGCCGACGATGAACGCCAGGTTGGCGTGCTTGTCGACGCGGAACTCGATACGACCGCCCTTGATCTCCTTGATGGCCTTCGCGACATCCATGGTCACGGTGCCCGTCTTGGGGTTCGGCATGAGGCCACGGGGGCCGAGGACGCGGCCGAGGCGGCCAACCTTGCCCATGAGGTCGGGGGTCGCAACGGCGACATCGAAGTCGGTGTAGCCCTTGGCAACCTTCTCGATGAGCTCGTCGCCACCGACCTCGTCGGCACCTGCGTCGATCGCTTCCTGAGCGCGCGGACCAACGGCGAAGACCAAGACCCGGGCGGTCTTGCCGGTGCCGTGCGGCAGGGAAACGGTGCCACGGACCATCTGGTCCGCCTTGCGGGGGTCGACACCGAGTCGGAAGACGACCTCAACGGTCGAATCGAACTTGGTGACGGTGGTCTCCTTGGCCAGCTTCATGGCCTCGAAGGGGGTGTACAGCACGTCCGCGTGGACCTTCTCGGCCGCTGCGCGGTAGCTCTTGGAGCGCTTGGTCATTCTGCTTCTTCTCCTTGCAGTCGTGGGTGTCGGGCAGCGCCTGCCCTACCACGGGGGTTGGTTGGTGTCAGTCCTCGACGGTGATGCCCATGGAGCGGGCGGTACCGGCGATGATCTTGGCGGCGGCATCAGCGTCGTTGGCGTTCAGGTCGGCCATCTTGGCCTCGCCGATCTCACGAGCCTGAGCCATGGTGATCGAACCAACCTTGGCGGTGTTCGGGGTGCCGGAACCCTTCTGGACGCCAGCAGCCTTCTTGATGAGCTCAGCGGCGGGCGGGGTCTTGAGGACGAACGTGAAGGTACGGTCCTCGTAGACGGTGATCTCAACGGGGATGATGCTTCCGCGCTGCGATTCGGTGGCCGCGTTGTACGCCTTGGTAAACTCGATGATGTTCACGCCGTGCTGGCCCAGTGCGGGGCCGACGGGAGGTGCGGGGGTGGCTGCACCGGCTGCGATCTGAAGCTTGATCAGGCCGGTGACCTTCTTCTTCTTTGCCATGAATGCGGGTCTTTCTACTGAAGTTCTGGCCGACGGGTGCCGACCAGGGCGGCGCGTCAGAGGCGGGCCTACTGGGTCTCAGTGGGCACAGTGCACCCAACGCACACAAATATGCATGATAACTCCAACCCGGGCCTGTCCCCAAGTCCGGGTGGGTGACATCACTGCTCGAGCTTCTCCACCTGGTCGAAGCCGAGCTCGAGCGGGGTTTCGCGCTCGAAGATGGTGACGAGCACCTTGAGCTTCTGGGTTTCGGGCATGATCTCGGAGATCGTGGCCGACATAGTCTCGAAGGGGCCGTCGGTGACGGTGACGATCTCGCCGACCTCGAACTGGGTCTGGACGGCCTGCACGGGCGCGGGCTGGTCCTTGGCGGCCTCGGCGGCTTCCTCGAGGACATTGGGCGTCAGGAGCATGACAACCTCGTCAATCGAGAGCGGCACGGGGTTGTGCTGGTCGCCCACGAAGCCGGTGACGGCGGGGGTTTCCTTGACGACACGGTACGAGGCCTCGTTGAAGTCCATGCAGACGATCGCGTAGCCGGGGATGCGCACGTGGCGCACGCGCTTCTTCGTGGTGCCACGGTATTCCATGACGTACTCATCCGGGACCTCGACGGCGAAGATGTAGTCTTCCATGTTCTGCGTGGTGATGCGCTGCTCGAGGTTCGCCTTCACCTTGCGCTCGTGGCCGGAGTACGTGTGAATGACGTACCAGTCACCGGGGGACATGTAGAGCTTGCGGCGCAGCTTGGCGATCGCTTCCTCTTCGGGCGAGGCCGGTGCAGCCTCGTCCTCTTCCACTTCCTCGGACGCGACTTCCTCGGAGGCAACCTCCTCGATCACCTCGTCGACGACTTCCTGAGCAGCTCCGTCGGCCAGGGCTTCGGCGGTCTCCCGCTCGACCTTTTCCTGGGCTTCCACGAGGACCCGGTCCTCGCTGTACTGTTCGTCGCTCACGACTTCTCCTCCTGCGAATGGGGCCGGACCGTGAAAGAAACCCGCCTGCAGGTTTCTGCGGGCGGGTTCGTCGGTCTCAGCCGAAGATCAATGCACTTAGCTTACCGAATCCGAAGTCAAGGAGACCAGCGAAAAGCATGATTGCGGCGACAAACACAACGACAACAACGAAGTATGTCCAGGTTTCCGATCCGGTCGGGTAGGTCACCTTCTTCATTTCGTCGATGACTTGCTTGAAGAAAAGGAAGATGCCCGCGAAGAAACCGGGTTTCTTAGCCTTATCCCTAACGGCGGCATCGCGCTTGCGAGTGGCGCTCGTCTTCGTACGGTCTCGGCGCAAGGATTCGACGTCCGAGGCTTTTTCTGTGGCCATGGGAATCCTCCTGCGAAAATGAAAGCCTTATCCGCAGGGCAGGCGGGACTCGAACCCACAACCGCCGGTTTTGGAGACCGGTGCGCTACCAATTGCGCCACTGCCCTACGCAGGAAAACCTGCCTGAGAAACATTAGTGGATGTGATGCGACTTTGTCCAACCGAGTTTCACCCACAGTCCGCACAATCCCCGAAATTCCGCCCCAGGCCTCGTAAATGAGAGGTAGCCCACGCGCGCTTTACAGGGGTGTCAACCCGCTCAGGCGCATGACGTGGGACCATGGAGGGGTGACCAATACACCTCGCACCCGTGTCTCTGATCGTTTCAACGCCATCACGCCGTCCGCGACCCTGGCCGTGGACGCGAAGGCCAAGGCCCTCAAGGCCGCCGGCCGCCCGGTGATCGGCTTCGGCGCCGGCGAACCCGATTTCGCCACGCCCGACTACATTGTCGAGGCGGCCGTCAAGGCCGCGCGCAACCCCGCGATGCACCGCTACACGCCGGCAGCAGGTCTGCCCGCGCTGCGCGAAGCCATCGCCGCCAAGACTCTGCGTGACTCCGGTTACGAGGTCTCCCCCGCCGACATCGTCGTCACCAACGGCGGCAAGCAGGCCGTGTTCCAGGCCTTCGCCGCACTGCTGGGTCCCGGCGACGAAGCCATCCTGCCGACCCCCTACTGGACCACCTACCCCGAGGTCGTCAAGCTCGCCGGCGCGACCCCCGTCGAGGTATTCGCGGGCGCCGACCAGGACTACAAGGTGACCGTCGAGCAGCTCGAGGCCGCGCGCACCCCTCGCACGAAGGTGCTGCTCATGTGCTCGCCGTCGAACCCGACGGGCAGCGTCTACACGCCCGAGGAGCTGACCGCCATCGGCCAGTGGGCGCTCGAGCACGGCATCTGGGTCATTTCCGACGAAATCTACGAGCACCTGCTGTATGAGAACGCGCAGAGCGCGCACATCGTCAAGCTGGTGCCCGAACTCGCGAATCAGGCCGTCATCCTCAACGGCGTGGCGAAGACCTACGCAATGACCGGCTGGCGAGTGGGCTGGATGATCGGCCCCTCCGACGTCATCAAGGCCGCCCTGTCCTTCCAGTCGCACCTGACCTCCAACGTCAACAACATCGCCCAGGAGGCCGCGCGCGCCGCCGTGTCGGGTTCCCTGGATGCGGTGAACGAGATGCGCGTCGCCTTCGATCGCCGCCGCCGCACGATTGTCGACATGCTGCGCCAGATCGACGGCTTCGACGTTCCCACGCCCAAGGGCGCGTTCTACGTTTACCCCTCCGTCGAGCGCCTACTGGGTCGCGAGATCCGCGGACGCGTCGCTAACACGTCGGGCGAACTTGCCGACCTGATCCTCGACGAGGTCGAGGTCGCGGCGGTTCCCGGCGAGGCCTTCGGCCCCTCCGGCTTCCTGCGCTTCTCCTACGCCCTGTCCGACGACGACCTCGTCGAAGGTATCACCCGCGTACAGGAGCTCTTCGCCTGATGCATATCTCGTTCGAACGGACAGATGAGGAGACGCCCCTCGGGACCGTCCTCCTCTCTCACGGGTACGCGGAGCACTCCGGGCGCTACGTCCACCTGCGTTCCGCTCTCACCCGCGCCGGATACGACGTCGCATTCTACGACCACGCGGGCCACGGGACCTCCGAGGGTCCCCGCGCCCGCGTGGACGTGGGTGCCCTCATCCGCGACTTTGGTGATGCGCGCCGGGCGACCCTCGCCCACGCACGCACCCCCGACCTGTTCCTGTTCGGACACTCAATGGGCGGCATCATCGCAGCCGCGTCGACGATCCTGGACCCGACGCTGCTGCGCGGCACCGTCCTCTCCGCGCCAGCGCTGCGTCCCCTCCCCCACGTCTCCCCCTCCCGCGCCCGCAAACTCCTGCCGGTCGCGCGAATCAGCCCCGGCCTCGTCGTGACAAAGGGAGCCTCCGAGATGAAGGTCTCTCCCCTGTCACGCGACCCGCAGGTCCAGCGCGACTTCGACGCGGATCCGCTCACATACAAGGGCGGCGTGCCGATCCTGACGGGCGCAACCATGATCCTGCAGGGCGACGAAGTACTGCGGCGCGCCGACCGCCTCACCACGCCAACCCTGGTCATGCACGGCTCCGGCGACCTCCTGGCAGACCTGCGCGGATCACGCGACTTCGTGCGGGCCGCGCGCGGTGCCCACCCCGACGCGGACGTGCATCTGCGCATCGTGGACGGCGCATACCACGAGCTGCTCAACGAACCCGAAGGTCCGGGCCTGATCCGCGACATCATCATCTGGCTCGGGGAGCACTAGGCCGTGGACGCACCCGCTGTCCCCAACCTGACGGCACCGCGCCCCACGCCTGCGGGCAGGCGAAATCTCACGACCCTGCCCAAAGCTCACCTGCACCTGCACTTCACGGGAGCCATGCGCCCCGCCACCATGGTCGACATGGCGCGTGCCCAGGGCGTGCGCCTGCCCCCGCACCTGCTGCACATCGATGCCGCATCTATGCCAGCCGACGGGCGCGGGTGGTTCCGTTTCCAGCGAGCCTACGACTCCGCGCGCCACCTCGTGCGCTCCGAAGCCGCAATGCGCCGCCTCATTCGCGAGGCCGCCGAGGACGACGCCGCCGAAGGATCCGTGCGCATGGAAATCCAGGCCGACCCGACCAGCTACGCGCCCTACGTTGGCGGCATCACCCCGGCCTTGGAGATCATCATCGACGAGGCCCGCTCGGCCTCGCGCGACACCGGCGTCGATATCGGCGTCATCGTCGCCGCGTCACGCATGAAGCACCCGCTGGACGCGCGCACTCTCGCACGCCTAGCAGCGTCATTCGCGGGCGACGGCCCCGGCGAGGTCGTGGGTTTTGGCCTGTCGAACGACGAGCGCGTGGGGTCGACGGCTTCTTTTGCTCCCGCGTTCCGCATCGCGCGCCGCGCCGGTCTCGTGGGTGTCCCGCACGGCGGCGAGCTCCTGGGACCGGCCTCCGTGCGCGAGGTCGTGTCCACGTTGGCACCCGCGCGCCTCGGGCACGGGGTGCGCACCAGCGAGGACCCTGCGTTGCTGCGCGCCGTCGTGGACGCGGGCATTGCCCTGGAGGTCTGCCCCACGTCGAACGTGCACCTGGGCGTGTACACGGATTTTTCGCAGGTGCCGCTGCCGACGCTGCTGTCGGCCGGGGCTCGCATTGCCCTGGCTGCCGACGACCCGCTGCTCTTCCGTTCGCGCCTGGTCGCCCAGTACGAGGTCGCCCGCTACGTGTTCGGTCTGTCCGACGAAGCCCTGGCATCGTTGGCGCGGTCCTCTATCGACGCGTCGCTGGCATCGCCCTCGCGCAAGGCGGCATGGAAGGCCGACATCGACGCGTGGTTGGCGGCGGAGCCAGCGGCGTAGCGCTGTCGTAGGGGTCCTGCGCTCAAAACGCAGACCACCTCGACAAAAACCGCCGAAAAACAGCCATTGTGACCGAGGTGGTCTGCACTTTGGGCAGATTGTCGACGAGGACCATCCTCATCAACGCAATGCACCAACCGGATCCGTGTCCGCAGCCGCCAGCTCGTCCCCTCGGCATCACAAACACACAGTTCCTCCACAATCTCGCATGCAATTTCCCCACAACTCATTCAAACCTTGAAACTAAAACGTTCATATTCCGCCGTTTTCAGAGACGCCCCAGAACATGCTTCGAGGAATTGCACGCGACATGCAGGGAGGCACCTCAGCGGTATCTGCAGGATCGACAGGAGGACGCCAACGCAGTAGTTGAGCGGACACCTCCCACAGCCTGCATGCACAGCAGCGCTCAAAGTGCAGACCACCTCGACAAAAACCGCAGAAAAACAGCCGTTGTGACCGAGGTGGTCTGCACTTTGGGCAGATTGTCGATGAGGACCATCCTCATCAACGCGATGCACCAACCGGATCCGTGTCCGCGGACGTCAGCTCGTCCCCTCGATCCCCTCGGCACCACAAACACACAGTTCCTCCACAATCTCGCACGCAATTTCCCCACAACTCATTCAAACCTTGAAACTAGAACGTTGATATTCTGCCGTTTTCAGGGTGCCCCTCGGGACTCCCTCCAGGGAATTGCCTGTGACATACAGGGAGGCACCTCAGCGGTATCTGCGGGATCGACAGGAGGACGCCAACGCGGTCGCGGTCGGTCGTCTACAGCAGCATGCGCTCAAAACGCAGACCACCTCGACAAAAACCGCCGAAAAACAGCCGTTGTGACCGAGGTGGTCTGCACTTTGGGCAGATTGTCGACGTGGACCATCCTCACCCACACGCAGCATCGACTACCGACACCACCTCAGCGGCCGACGGCTCGCACACGGATAGGTTATGAACACGCGGATAGGTTATTAAGCTATCCGCAAGCGAATAACCTATCCGCATGGTGGCAACCTATCCATATAGCGGCGACCAACCCACGGAACGGTTCCGCGAGTGCAAGCCGCAGAGCCAGCGCAGGCAACATCAAGACCGCATGGCAATCCAGGATGGGCCAAGCAACACGCAGATCCGGGCACCACATCAACACGCGCGGATTCTTCTCAACACCGCGAGGTTCTTACCATAGTTCCCCCACAGCCTCGCGCATAATTCCCCACAACTCTTTCAAACATTGAAATCGGAACATTGATATTCCGCGGTTTTCAGAGCGTCCCTCGGGACTCCCTCCGGGGAATTACGTGCGAGATTGATAGATTCCAGACCCCTCCATAAGTGACAGCCACACAAACGCTCGTAACCAAAGAGGTGCTGAATTTCTTCGATGACAAAAGCCCCCTTTTGACCCGGTTGTTTCTTCCCCTTCCGGCCGCCAGGAGCAACCACCTCGGGACGACTGTTGACCCCGGCCTCGTACCTGCACACGACGGCCCTAATCGCGAACCAATAGTGCACGCGTGCACTATCATGGATAGCATGAGCCGGTTTCGTCGTGACGATGCGCCGTCCCTCGTGCGCGCTGCACGTCAGGACGCGTCCCTCACGCAGGCCGAGCTGGCGGCGATGACCGGGATGAGCCAGTCGACGCTCGCGCAGATCGAGTCCGGCAGGCGCGCAATCTCCGCCGAACTGCTCGAACGCATCCTCCGCGCCGCCGACTACCGCCCTTCCGTGCCGCTCGCCCGCTACGCGACCTCGATCAGCAGCTACGCCCAGGAACGAGGCCTGGGTTCCCTCCGCGTCTTCGGCTCGGTTGCCCGGGGCACGGACGGATTCGAGTCGGACATTGACCTGATTGGCACGCCCACTCGAGACCTGTCACTGTTCGAGTTGGCGGACATTGCCTCGTTCGCGAGCGAGCTCACCGGCTTCCCGACCGAAGTACACGCGGACAATCACGTGCCCGAGGCGCTGCGAGCAGCCATTGACGAGGCCGTGGCGCTATGAGCGAATCGGTTCCCTTCGCTCCTCGGCCACGAGCAGCGCGGAGGCACGCGCCCAGCTTCGACGTCGATAACTTCCTGCATGAACTCAACGTCATCACCCACCGCGTCGAGCGAGTTGCTGCTGTCCCCGTCGAGGCCTTCAGCGCCGATTGCCCGGAGTATGACTCCGCCTGCATGGTGATCATCCGTCTGGCCGCGTTCCTGGAGAGAGACGAGTATGCACCTTACATGGATGCCCTGACCTCCTCTGAGAAGCGTGCCCTGCGTACGACTCGCAACATAGCGGCGCATTCGGGGTATCAGAGCATGGACGACCAGCTCCTGTGGACGGCCGTCACTCGCAACGTGCCCGACATGATCGCGCGCCTGCGCGCCGCGGCCTCACACGGATAGGAACCGCGCTCACGGATAGGTTATGAACACTCGGATAGGTTATTAAGCTATCCGTAAGCGAATAACCTATCCGCGTGGTGGCAACCTATCCGCGAGCGCAGGCAGCAGAACCTGCACAGGCGACGACGAGGTCACGTGCTACTCCAGGACAGGCCACGCAACGCGCACAGATCCACTCACCGCATCAATGCGCACCATGGTCTGCACTTTGGGACATCGATGAATTCTAGGTACCAACTGCCCTCATACACCGTCACCCTCACGCACTCCACCGCTCCGTCGTCCCCAACCGCCGCCTGCACCTGTGTGCTGAGCTGCTATCACCGCTCAGCTGTGGCGCATGAAATGAGTGTGGAGGCCAGGCGGTAGACCTGCGCAACCTCTGTGGTCTCCAGGCTCCAGGTCCTCAGCTCGGCCGCGACCAGCTCCGGGTGCTTCTTGCTGATGTCCCGCAACGCGTTTCCCACAGACTTGCGGACATATTCGCTTGCATCGCTACGAAGCTTCGACAACCTCGCAATAGCATCGCCCGGGTGGTCCCGGAAGTAGGGCCGACTCGTCCAGATCCTCAGGCCTTCCGTGACAGCCCTGCGCACGTTGGGGCGCGAGTCGCTCAACCACTCGTCGATGACGGGAAGCGCCGCCTCATAGCCCCTGACAGCACAGAAATCATCGAAGGCCTTCGCGAGGACCTCTTGCACTCTCCAATTGGAATCCGCGGAAACATCGTCCCGAAGGAAAGAGAGAACATCCGACTCCTGCGATAGGTGCCCCAGCAGGAAAACCGCGTACATGCGTACCTGGTAGGCCTCGGAGCGGTACGCAAGGAACGCCACGCGCCGAGCCTGTTCAGGGTCAAAGGAAGCGTAGTCGGAGCGAGCACGCCGCTGCTCGCGCAAGAACCCTCGCTCGATGGCCGAAAACTCTCGTTCCAGGCCCTCCACGTACTCCTTCACGGTCGCCTCCTCCACCCGCTCAGCGCAAGGCGCGCCCGCTACCAGGCGATACCGACCGTGACCGGCTCGGGGACCAGGGTGACGCCGAACGCATCGAAGACGCGCTCGCGCACGGCGCGGGCCAGGGCCTCGATGTCGGCACCCGTCGCGTTCCCGCGGTTCGTCAGGGCCAGCACGTGCTTGGTGGACAGGGATGCGCACGGCGGGTCCCCGGCCTCGGGCAGGTGGAAGCCCTTACCACAGCCCGCGTGGTCGATGAGCCAGGCAGCGCTGGTCTTCACGAGGCCCTCCCCCGCACCAAAGCGAGGCGCGCCCTCGGGCAGGGTGGCGGCAGCGGCCTCGGGCAGGATCGGGTTCGTGAAGAAGGAACCGGCGCTCCACGTATCGTGATCACCCGGGTCGAGGACCATGCCCTTGCCGCGGCGCAGATCCAGGACGGTCGAGCGGACCAGGGAGGCGTCGGCACGCGACCCGGCCTCGACGCCGAGGCGGCGCGCCAGCTCGGAATACATGACGGGGGCACTCAGGGGCGAGCGCTCCAAGCGGAAGTCCACGGAGAGGACCACCCAGCGGCCGGTCGGACCCCACGGGCGGTCACCCAAGCCAGGCTGACCAACGCTGCGCTTGATCGCGGAGGACCGGTACGCGAAGCCCAGCTCCGCGGGTGCCAGGCGCATGACGTTACCCGTCAGGCGGTCGTAGGCCTCTACCGAGGAGATGGTCTCGGCGACCTCGTGGCCGTAGGCACCCACGTTCTGCACGGGGGATGCGCCGACGGTCCCGGGGATGCCGGAAAGCGCCTCGACGCCGGACAGCCCGTGAGACAGCGTCCAGGAGACGAACTGGTCCCAGACCGTGCCCGCACCGGCGCGCACGAGCACCGACCCGGAAGGACCCTCATCAATGGTGGAGGCGATCTCCCCGAACGGCTGCACGTCCACGACCGTGCCTTCGAAGGGCGCGTCGGAGGCCAGCAGGTTCGACCCGCCGCCCACGACGAGCAGCGGGCCGCCCGAGGCGTCGGCCGCGCGAACGGCCTCCAGCAGGGAGTCGGTCGTAGAAACGCGCACGTACTCGGCGATGGGGCCACCCACGCGCAGGGTCGTCAGATCAGCAAGGGTCGTCATGCCCCTAAGCCTAGTCGCACGGCGCGCGTTCGGCCTAACCCCGCCCGGCCTCGGCCCCGCGAGCGCCGGGTTCCAGACGACGGCACGAGGCCGTGGCGGGTCCTGTGGACCGGTGCACGCAGAGGTGGGCGGGCTGATGCACGAGGCCGTGGCGGGTCCTGTGGACCGGTGCACGCAGAGGTGGGCGGGCGAAGGCGCGAGGCCGTGGCAGGCTCATCTCCCTCCGGGCGTTCGCCGGAGGGCACGGTGACGAGTTCAGGGAATGGTGATAACGATCTTGCCGCGCACGTGGCCGCCCATCAGCTCGGTGTAGGCGGCGCGCACCTGTTCCACGTCGAACGGATAGGTGCCCGCGATAGTCAGGTTCACCGTGCCGCGGTCAATGAGTCCCGCGACTGTTGCAATGTCGGCGATCTTTCCGTCGCGCCCGCCGGTAAAGCGCGCGCGACGCAGGGCGATCGCGGGAGTTGGAACGAGAGTGCCCACGCGCTCTCCCGGGACGCCGAGGCGGTGGGCCAGCGACGCGTAGCCACCGAAGCAGTCGATGAAGGCTGTGACGGGTGAGGGGGCTGCGTCCCGGATCTGCTGTTCGAGGCTCTCACCGTAGGACACGGGGATCGCGCCGAGGGAACGCAGGTAGTCGGCGTTCGAGGGACTCGCAATACCGATGACGGTCGCGCCACGGGCGAGCGCGAGCTGCGTGACGAGGCCTCCCACTCCCCCGGCGGCTGCGGCGACCACGATGATGTCGTCGGCGTCCGCCTTCACGCTGCGCATGGCTCCCATCGCGGTCTGCGCGGCAACGCCTAGGCCTCCGGCGACGTCGAAGCTGACGGAGGCGGGTTTGGGGACGACGTTCGTCGCCGAGGTGAGTATGTCCGTCGCGAGTGCCCCGTATTCCCGAGCGGACCAGGGAGCGGCGCGCAGGAGGCCGATAACCTCGTCGCCCACGCACACGTTGTTCACTGATGGGCCGACGGCGGTCACGACACCGGCGAAGTCCTGTCCGACGCCTCGCAACGGGCGTTCCTTGCCGCGAGCGAACCATCGGCTGGGGTGAACGATGGTGCGGATGACTTCGAGGGGCCTCGTCAATCCGCCAAAGAGCTTGTAGTCGACGGGGTTGATGCCGGCGGCCCGCACGCTCACGAGCACCTGTCCCTCAGCGGGTGCGGGGAGCGACACTGAGCCTTCCTCAAGGACGTCGACGCCTCCGAAATGGCGGTATCCGATCATTCGCGCCATGATTCTTCTCTCCTCACAGCAATAATGAGCGCCACATCACAGGCGTTCCTGCATCCAGGATACGCCGATCATCGCATCACCGACAGGCCGTGATATGGCCTCGTATAAGCGCACGCAGCTCAGTCGTCCAACGCGATATCCGTACGCGTCCTGCCGCGCTGGTCCGGCACCTGCCCGGCCAGCACGATCGCGAGGAGGACGGGCAGAGCCACGAACGCGAGCGCCCTGTGGTAGCCGATGTGGTCGGCGATGATGCCCAGGAGGGGCGGGCCGATGAGGGCCGCGCCGTAGTTGACGGTGGACAGGACGGAGACGCGCGCGGGCGTCATAACAGGGTCGGTGGACAGTGCGGAGATGCCCAGCGGGAAACCGAGAGATGCCCCGATGCCCCACAGGGCGACGCCCGCAACCGCCAGCGTGTAGTGGGGGGCGAACGCGACGAGCAGCAGGCCGACAACCGCTCCGAAGAAGGTGATGCGCAGCAGCGCGGGTGCCCCCAGGCGCGCTTCGAGGCGCGGGGACGCGAAGCGCATGATCGTCATCATGAGGAGAAAAAATGCAAAGGCCGCGGACGCCGCAGCCGTCGAGAAGCCGTAGCCGTCGACCATGGATAGGTTGAGCCAGTCGTTCGCCGCGCCCTCCACGAGGCCGGCGCTCATGACCATGAGGGCAATGAGGACGGTCTGCTTTTCGCGCCAGGCGACGCGGGTGAGTCCCTTCGTTTTCTTCGACGAGGCCTCCTCCCCCTCGCCGCTGTCCGTGTCCTTCACGGGGGCGATGGAGGCGACTTCCTCCTTGGTCAGGTAGAAGCCGACGGCGGTACCGCAGGCGATCAGTTCGAGGGCGGCTAGGCCGAAGAGGTGAACGCCTAGGGGCAGGCCCAGCTGCGAGGCGAGCGCACCGAGGAGGGCGCCACTGAGCATGCCGACGGCGTACATCGCCTGGATGATGGGGACGACCGTGCGGCGCACGGCCGCCTGAACGAGGCCAGCCTCGATATTCATCGTCGCGCCCCACAGGCCGTTGCCCGCGGCGAGCAGGACAAGGCCGAGGGTCGCCAGCGGGATCGACGCGTGAAGCGCTCCCACACCCGCGCACGAGACGCCGAGCGCCCAGATTGACACGCCGATGCGTCCCGAGGCTCGAGCGCCGATTGCCGTCACGAGCGGACCGGAAGACGGCAGGGTCAGGAGGGAACCGAGCGAGGCGATGAGCAACATCGTGCCAATCATCGCAGGGGTCAGGCTGAGGGCGTCGCGGACGTCAGGCAGGCGTGAGAGCCAGGCGGAGGTGCCAAAACCGAGGCATGCGCAGACGAAACCGGTGGCACGAAGGGCAGCGTGAGAGCGGGCGTGGGGAACAGACATGCTGGGTAATATACGCTCACGTCACGGCGCATAAAACTGCGCGCGGGCGGATGTTCATCACCCGCCCGCGCGCTGCGTCGCGACGACAACAGGTCAGCCTTCCACAGCCGCCTTGAACCACGTCGTGATGGACGTGGGGTGCGTGATGGCGGTGCCGACGATGACGGCGAAGGCACCCGCCTCGATGGCGGCGGCGGCCTGCTCGGGCGTGTGAACGCGGCCCTCGCAGATCACGGGGACGTCCGGGAACGCGGCGACGACCTCGCGCAGCAGTTCCAGGTCGGGTCCGTCGGTCTTGACGCGGTCGCCCGTGTATCCGGCCAGGGTCGTGGACACGATATCCACTCCAGCGTCGACGGCACGCTGGGCGTCCTCGAAGGAACCGCAGTCGGCCATGACGAGGGTGCCGTCCTCGCGCAGGGCCTTCACGGTCTCGGCGAAGCTCAGGCCGTCGAGGCGCGGTCGGCCCGTCGCGTCCAGGGCGACGATGTCGGAACCAGCCATGACGCAGGCGCGCGCGTGGCGCAGCGACGGCGTGATGTACACGCCCTCGTGACCTTCCTTCCACAGACCGATGACGGGCACGTCGACGCGGCCCTTGATTGCGGAGATGTCGGACAGGCCCTGGCAGCGAATAGCGGCGGCACCGCCGATCTCGGCGGCGCGCGCGATCTGTGCCATCGTCTCGGGATGGCGCATGGGTTCGCCCGGGTACGCCTGGACGGAAACGATGAGCTTGCCCTTCAGGTGTGCAATGAGCGGGTGCATGTGAACTCCTAAGCGTGCAGGAAGAAGGAAACGGCTCCGAGCAGCGGCGCGTCGCCGCCGAGGGAACCAACGAGGATGGGGGTATCCGCGACGGGTGTCATCGCGCTGGCAGCGAAGCCTTCGCGCAGGGCGTCCCACCAGATGTCCCCGGAGCGGGTCATGGATCCGGAGAGGATGACGACGGCCGGGTCTACGCAGTTGACTAACGAGGCCGTGGCCTCGCCGAGCGCGTACGCGGAGCGGGAGAAGCAGTCGGCCGCGAGGGTGTTACCGGATTTGGCTAACTCTTGCAGGGCGCGCCCGCCGTCCACCTCGGGGTCGGACTCGCCGCGCAGCGAGTCGTACCAGGCCGTGATGCCCGATCCCGAGCAGAAGGACTCGATGTGGCCCTTACGGCCGCACGAGCACGTCATGTCGGGGGCGAAGTGGTGGTGGATATGGCCGACGTGTCCGGCGATGCCGCGCGCCCCGAAGGAGACCTGGCGGTCTTCGACGAGGGCACCACCGATGCCGGTACCCACGGCGATGGACAGGACGGTGCGGTACGGCTGGCCCGCACCGAGCGTGGCTTCGCCCAGACCGTGGGCGTGCACGTCGTTGAGGACGCGCACGCGCAGCCCGGTCGCGGCCTCCAGGAGGCTGCCGAGGCGGGTGCCTCCCCAGCCGGGCATGGTGCCCGTCGCGGAGACGATGTCGCCGGTTGCGGGGTTGACGACGCCGGCGCTGGCGACGGCGACACCGCTCACGGACGGGTGCGAGGCGACCAGGGACGAAGCGAGCTCGCAGATGCGCGCCGCCACGTCCGCTCCGCCGCGCATCGCGTCAGTGGGGATCGATCCGCGTTCGGTGACCTCGTAGGTGTCACCGGCTTCGACGATGCCCCACCCGACCTTGGTGCCACCGATGTCGAGGGCAAGGAGCGTAGTCATGAGGATCCTTACGGTCAGTGGGTAGAAAGAATCGACGAGGCCGGGGAGGGCCACACCCGAGGGTGCGGCATGTACGGAAGGGAAGACCCCGGCCTCGTCGACGTATCAGGAGAGCAGATCGACCGAGCGCAGCACGGACGCAACGTGCTCCATATTGTCACCCTCGATGGCGGCGACAGGGCGCGGCATCTCGGGCGATTCGAAGACGCCGAGCAGGTACAGGGCGGCCTTGAAGGCACCGACGCCGGCACCGAAGCCCTGAACACCCTTCACCTGGACGATGCGCATGAGGTCCGCGAGGCGGTCCTGCTCGGTGCGCACAGCCTCCCAGTCGCGGCGCTCGTAGGCCTGCCACTGACGCACGTAGCCCTCGGGGTCCACGTTGGCCAGGCCGGGCACGGATCCGTCCGCGCCAGACATGTAGGCACCGTCGACGACGACCTCGTGGCCGGTGAGGAGCTGGAGCGGATGACCGGCGGCCTCGTTCGCGCGGCACAGCCAGCGGAAGGACACGTCATCTCCGGAAGAGTCCTTGACACCGTCGATGATGCCGTCACGGCCCAGGCGCATGAGCAGGTCGGGCGACAGCTTCGTGTGCACGCACACGGGGATGTCGTAGGCCCAGATCTCCAGGTCGGTGTTCTCCTTGAGGATGCGGAAGTGCTTCTCGACCTCGGTTTCGCCGCCGAGGGCATAGAACGGGGCGGTTGCGACGACGCCGGTGGCACCGCCGATCTCTTCCACGACCTTGATATTTTCCAGGACGCGCTCGGTCTCGGTGTCGATGACGCCGACCAGGAGCGGGATGCGGCCGTCGACGATGCGCACGGCTTCGCGCTGGATCTGTGCACGACGCTCGGTCGTCGAGAAGGCGACCTCACCGGTAGAGCCGGAGACGAACAGACCGTCGAGGCCCGCCTCGATCATGCGGTTGATGTGACGCTCGAGCGAAGGGACGTCGAGCTCGCCGTCCTTGAGCGGGATAGCCAGGGGCGGGACAACGCCACGGATCTTCGAAGACATACTTACTTTTCTCCTTCGAGGGTGGGGTGCAGGAGCGAGGGCGCGGCGCCCAGGAGCTTGCGGGTGTAGGGGTCCTTGGGGTCGGCGAGCAGCTGCGCTGCCGGCCCTTCTTCGACGACCTTGCCGCCGTTCATCACGGCGATCCGGTCAGAGACGTATCGCACGGTCTGGATGTCGTGCGAGATGAAGACCATCGCCAGGCCCAGGTCCCTCTTGAGGTCCGTGAGCAGGTTCAGGATCTGTGCGCGCACCGACACGTCGAGCGCGGAAGTGGGCTCGTCCGCGATGATCGCGTCGGGGCCAATGGACAGGGCGCGGGCGATGGCGACGCGCTGGCGCTGGCCGCCCGAGAGCTGTCCGGGGAGCGCGTCGAGGGCGCTGGAGGGCAGGCCGACCAGCGAGATCAGCTCTTTCACGCGCTTGGCTCGCGAGGCCTCATCCCCAATGCCGTGCACCCGCAGCGGGTCAGCGAGCTGATCCGCGACGTGCATACGGGGGTTGAGGGCGGTCGCCGGGTCCTGGAAGACCACGGAGACGACGCGTCCGATGCGGCGACGCGCGTCGGCACCGCGCTTCGTGACTTCCTCGCCGTTGAAGAACACCTGGCCCTTCGTCGGCATCTGCAGGCCACACATGACGTTCGCGGTCGTGGACTTGCCACAGCCGGACTCGCCGACGATGCCGAGCGTCTGTCCGCGCTCAATGCGCATGTTGACGCCACGCACCGCGTGGACCTTATTGGGCTTGAACAGGGAGCCGGTACGCGAGGTGAAGGTCACCTCGACGTCCTTCAGCTCGATGATCGGAGCTTCGGATGTGGCTATCATCGTCTCGGTTTCGACAATCAGAGTTTCGGGGCTCATCGCTGCTCCTCCTGACCTTCTTCGATGATGATCTCGCTCGCCACGAGAACCTCCTCGCGGGGCGGCAAAGCCGCGTACACGTGCTCGGGACCGACCTCGGTGAGGACCGGGCGGATGTCCAGGCCGTAATCGGGGTGCGAGGACCTGGGGGCGAAGCGGTCGCCGACCGGGAAGTCACGAGGCGAGGGCACCGTTCCGGGGACCTGGTGCAGTCGCCCGGAGCCGGCCTCGATGGACAGGACCGCGCCCAGCAGGCCGCGCGTGTACTCGTGGGTCGGGTGCGTGAGCAGTTCCTTCGTGGGGGCCTGCTCGATGACCTGACCGGCGTACATGACCGTAATGTGGTGGGCCACCTCGGCGACGAGCGCCAGGTCGTGGGACACGAAAATCATGGCGAAGCCGAGCTTCTCGCGCAGCTCGTTGAGCAGTGCGATGACCTGCTTCTGGACGGTGACGTCCAGGGCGGTGGTCGGCTCGTCGGCGATGATGAGCTTCGGGTCGCGCGTCAGGGCCATGGCGATCAGGACGCGCTGACGCTGGCCGCCCGACAGTTCGTGCGGGTAGGACTCAAGCGTGCGCTTGGGATCCAGGCCCACCAGCTCGAGGAGATCCTCGGCGCTGCGCGTGCCACCGCGGCTGGTCAGCTGCTTCATCTGAGCCTTGATCAGCATGGCGGGGTTGAGCGACGACAGGGCGTCCTGGTAGATCATCGCCATCTCGTGACCGAGGAGCGCGCGGCGCTCTTCGGCGGACTTCTCCAGCAGGTTCTCGCCCTCGTAGAGGATTTCGCCCGTAATCTCAGCCTTGGGATCGATGAGGCCCATGATGGTCAGGGCCGTGATCGACTTGCCACAGCCGGACTCGCCGACGAGGCCCATGGTCTCGCCCGAGCGCACCTTGAAGGAGACATGGTCAACGACGTTGACGTCGCCGTGGCGCTCGAACTTGATGCACAGGTCCTTGACTTCCAGCAGCGGCGTCGCCTCGAAGGAGGCCTCGAAGCGGTCGGTGCGCTTTTCTTCAACGACCTCAAGGTCGTCCAGGCGAGCCTGGAGGGACTCGGCCTGCTCGGCGTAGGCGCGGCGCGGGTCGAGCAGGAGCTTGTCAGCCTCGCGGTCGGAATCCTTATCGACCTGGGCGACCGCAGCAGAAGCGGGCGCGGCGACCATGGCGTCAGTGATGCCCTCGGAGAGGATGTTCAGGCACAGGACCGTGATCATGATGAACAGGCCGGGGAAGAAGGCCGTCCACCACTTACCCAGGAGGACCGACAGGTTCGACGAGGCCTCGGACAGGACGTTGCCCCACGTGGCCACCGTGGTCGCCTGGAGGCCCGACCCGATGAAGGTCAGGGAGGCCTCGAGAATGATCGCGTCGGCGACAAGGACGGTCGCGAAGACCAGGACCGGAGCTGCCGTGTTGCGCATGACGTGCTTGACCAGGATCCACGGGGCGCGGGCACCCGAGACGATCACGGCACGGACGTAGTCCTCGCCGTAGGCGGCCATGACGTTCGCGCGGACGATGCGCGACAGCTGCGGAATGTAGACGAAGGCGATCGAGCAGATGATGACGACCACCAGGCCCCACGTGTTACCCGACTTGGACAGCGTGCGGCCGAAGACCAGGACGGAGACGGCCGCCATGGCGATACCGGGCACCGCCATGATGATGTCCATGAGACGCATGATGGCTTCGGAGAAGCTCTTGCGGACAACCGCCGCAACCGAGCCGATGATCGCGCCGAAGAACAGGGCGATCAGGGTCGAGCACAGGCCGATCAGCAGGGAGAAGCGACCGCCGTACAGGACGCGAGCGAAGATGTCACGGCCGACGTGATCAGTTCCGAACAGGTGCTCGCCGGACGGGGCACTCCACTTGTCGAAGATCTGGTCGGGGCCATAGGGGGAAACGAAGGGCGCGAGGACCGACATGAGCACGACGAGGGCAAGGATACCCATCGCGATCTTCGATCCCAGGGACATCGCGCCGATGCGCGAGAAGCGCGCGCTCGTCGCGGTGACCTTGTTGAGCTTTTCTTTCTGATTCATGCCTCACACCGACCTAATACGCGGATTGATGAGCAGGTAGAGCATGTCGACGATGATGTTGACAACGATGAACGCGATCGCGACGACAAGCGCGCCACCCTGCACCAGCGTCACCCAGTTTTCCTGGATGCCCTTGAGCAGGACCGCCTTACCCATGCCATCGACGGAGAAGATGATTTCGATGACGACGGCACCACCCATCAGGTAGCCGATGCGCAGGCCGAGGACGGTCACGGGGGTGATGAGCGCGTTGCGCAGGACGTTGCGGGCCACGACGATGCGCTTGGGGATGCCCGCGCCGATGGCGGTACGGACGTAATCGCGGTCCAGTTCCTCCACCATCGAGGTACGCACAACGCGGGTCATCTGACCGATGACGGGGACGGCGAGGGCGATGGCGGGAAGTAGCATGCGCAGGAACCAGCCACCCGGATCAACAGTGAACGCGGGCAGAGGGCCGGACACGGGGAGCTTGCCGACGAAGCCGAGGACCAGCAGCGCTGCCAGCCAGAAGGAGGGGGTGCCAATGCCGATCACCGAGAAGATACGAATGACCTGGTCGGGCCAACGGTCGCGGTACAGGGCGGCGAGGACACCGAGGGGGAAGGAGATAAGGACGGCGAAGAGCAGACCGAGGAAGGTCAGCTGCAGGGTGATCGGGAGCGCCTTCGCGACCAGATCAGTCACGTGGTTAGACGTGCCCACGCCGTAGGTGCCGAGGTCGCCGTGGAGCATATTCCACAGGTAGCGGCCGTACTGAACGAGGAAGGGGTCGTTGAGACCGTGCTGAACACGGTACTCTTCGAGGGCTTCGGGAGTCGCCGTCTCACCCAGTGCCGAGTAGGCCGGGTCGATAGGAGACAGCGACATGATGAAGAAGACGAGGAAGGACACGCCGACCACCATGATCGGCAGGGCCACTAGTCGTCGTCCGATGAGTCGCAGAAGGTTATTCACTGCTAGACCTCCATTTTCAACGGATTTTGACAATAGGAAAGGAGGGGTGGCGCCCAACTGTGGCGTCTGCCTCAGGGAGGGCGCTCCACCCCTCCTTCCTCATCAGTCCCAGCGGGACTTACTTTGCACTCACACCGAGCAGCTGCAGGCCGGTGGAGGAGATCGCCTGGAATCCCTCCACCCTGGCGGGGTTGGAGCCGGTGATCATGTTGCGGAACACGAGCGGGAAGATGACGGTCTTCTCGGCAAGCAGATCCTGGGCTTCGCCCCACTTGGCCTTTGCAGCGTCGCCGTCGAGTTCGCCAGCTTCCGAGATGAGCGTCTGCAGCTGGTTGAAGGACTCGGGGTCAGAGGTCTGCCAGCCGTCACGCCTCTTCGTCCAGACGTTGTCACCGTTCCACCAGGAGATGATGATGCCGGGGTCGGTGCCGAAGACCGAGGGGTCGCCGGGGGCCAGGACGATGTCGTAGGATGGGTCGTCAACGTCGGTGACGTTGGCGTACATGTCGGAGGAGGCCATCTGCGTGTGGTTGACCTTCACGCCGAGGGCTTCGAAGTCCGACTTGATCTGGGGAACCAAGGCAAGGATCCACGGGTGATCCGTCGTCACCAGGTTGATCTCGAGGTCGGTGACGCCAGCATCGCTCAGGAGCTTGGTGGCGGCGTCCTTGTCGTAGGACAGATCGGTCGCGGGCTTCTTGTACGCCGGGTTGGCCTCCGGCAGGAAGGAGGTCGCCTCAACGGCCTGTCCTTCCAGTGCGGAGCTGATCAGCTTCTGCTTGTCGACGGCCTTCACGAAGGCGCGGCGCACCTCGGGCTTGTCGAAGGGCGCTTTCTGCGTGTTGAACATCAGGAAGGGGTTGCCGTAGCCGGGCTTGGACTCGACGTTCCAGCCGGCAGCCTTGAGCTGATCCTGGGCGGACGCGGGGACGGCCTCCATGATGTCGACGGTACCGCCAACGGCGGCGGCCAGACGGGCAGAGTCATCCTTGAGGGACTGCCACTTGAGGGTCGGGGCCTTGGCAGGTTCGTTACCGTTGTAGTACTCGTTGGGAACCGCGGTGACCTCGGTCGCCGTGATGTTCTCATACTTGTAAGGACCGGTACCGACAGGCTTGGCCTTCAGCGCGTCCTCACCCATGGATGCGGGAACAACGCGAACGTTGACGAAACGCTCCTTCAGGTTCGTGAAGGGGTGCTTCAGCGTGATCGTGATGGTCTTATCGTCCTTGGCTTCGACGGAGTCGACGAAGGTGAAGAACTGACGGTAGATGGACTTCTCGGACGTCGCGCGTTCGTAGGAGGCGACGAAGTCCGCGGCCGTCACGTCGGTGCCGTCGGAGAACTTCGCTCCGTCACGCAGGCTGACCTCGTACTCGGTGTCGGAAACCTTCACGGGGTCACCGGCGGCCAGTGCGGGGCTGACGGAGTAGTCGGCCATATTGAACCGGTACAGGCCCTCGAGGACCTGCCAGTTCGTGCCCATGCCGAGCGCCGAGGTAGTGATCGGCCCGTAGTCGGTGGTCTCGTAGGCAACGCCAGCGGTCAGAGTATCGTTTGTGCCCCCAGCGCTGCCGGTCGATCCGCCACCGCCGCACGCGGTCAGGACCAGTGCAGCCGCTGCGGCCAGCGCCGCGCCGGTCGCGAAGTGTTTACGCATTCGCATGCTCTCGCTCCTCATCTTCGAGAAATGGAACGTGCGGACCTTTTGTGTTCCGCTCGCTATACTTAGTTTATGTTGTCAGACAAATCTGTGCAAGAGATTACAGCACAAGTACCCGGATCCACAGACTCAAACCGCACTGGACCAGCGCAAATCGATACGCGATCCTCAGTAACGATGGACGCTATCAAATCCTACATTCTGCGCCACGGCCTGCACCCCGGAGACCGCCTGCCCACCGAGTCAGCACTGTGCGCCGACCTCGGAGTCTCGCGCTCCTCCGTGCGCGAAGCCCTGCGTAAACTGCAAGCCCTCGACATCGTCACAGTGCGCCAAGGATCGGGATCCTACGTCGGAGACATGTCCCTGCAGCCACTGGTCGAGACCCTGATTCTACGAGCGGCCCTTGACGACATCAACGGCGTGCAATCGCTGCACTCGATCGTCGAAACCCGCCACGCCCTCGACCTTGGCATCGCCCTGCCGCTCACCCGCGCCATGAAGGGCACGAGCAACCCGCAGCTGTGGGAACTCGTCAACACGATGACCGACCACGCGCACGCCGGTGGCACCTACCTGGACCAGGACATCGCGTTCCACTCGGGGCTGCTCGCCTACCTGAAGAACCCGCTCATGCACCAGCTCGTCGCTGCCATGTGGCTGGTCCACCAGAGCGTGACCCCTCAACTGGCCAGTGCCTCGCGCCAGGAGATGGAGGACACCGCCGAGGCGCACGCCGCGATCCTGCGCGCGTGCGAGGCCGGGGACGTGGAGGCGTACGCCGCAGCCGTCGACGCACACTACGAACCCCTCAGGGCCATCATCGAAGGCCGCTGACAGCAGTCCCGGCGCGCTCGACGACGACAACGCGCGCCGGGAACGTCACCTACCATCGCTCTGGGAAACACGACGCCGCCCATAGACCACGCTCCCGCTCGAAGACCACCACGACCTCGTATCCATAGTCGCTGATGTCGCTATAGCCGAAGGGACCACGCCCCATCGACACGAGCCGACGCAAGCGGATCGGCCCCTCCCACGGCGCAGAGAGCTGCGCGAGCAGACCATCGGAGCGCGCGTCGCGAGCGTGCGGATGCACAAAGATACTCTGCGACGTGCAGGCATTGCAGCCGGGATCCTCCAGCTCCCAGAGGCACCCATCCTCCCAGCGCAGTCCGTCGCCCCACGCCAGATAGCGCGCGCCCGAACCGCGCCCCTCGAAGCCCTGCAGGCGGCAGTTCGCGACGACGCGACCATCCCAGACCGTCACCGACGTCTCATCCAAGAGGATGCCGTCCGGCCCCGCGAGGGGGTCAGCGAGGCTCACGATGCGCCCGCCCCGCGCATAGACAACCTGTACATGAGTCCGCTCCCCCACGCGCACCACGTAAGGCATGGCAACCGCGCCGTCGACACTCGCAGTCGAGCCCGACGTCGCGAACAGCGCATCCGCGCCCGTGGCCTCGTACAGCGCATCCGTCATATCCGCGTAGACGAGGTCCCCCGGGCCACTCCCCCACGCCCACCACGCACGCAGCCTCTCGCCGTCCGCGCGCGAGTCCATGTAGCCGACAGCTCCCTCACTCGACGCGAACGCCAGGTGCACGGCCCCGTCCCCATCGACGCCGACGCAGGCGTCCGAGGACACCGGCGGCGCTCCCTCCGGCAAAGGATGCGGATCTGACCACTCGCCGCGCGCATTGCGCTCCATCCAGCGGATCTGGTTCGGATTTGGCAGGTCCGAGGCCATGGTCAGCCCGTTGAAGTCCGCTCCCATGCCCGAGGCCGGGGCGGGGCGCTCGTCATACAAGAGAAAGAGGCGCTCATCTGAAAGCCTCACCAAGGCCGGAATTCGCGCCTCACCCGCGCCGATTGGCGCGACGATCTGGCGAACATGTACCTGAACGGATACGCCATAGGTCTCAGTCATTCGTCCAGCTTACATGAGTGGCACACAACACACAGTGAGACCTCGTGGCGAATATACAGAAAACCCCGGGGAACTTCTCGTTCCTCGGGGCTCTTATGGAAACCGTCAGCGGGTCTCGCGGTGCGCCGTCGACTTGTGGCAGCGCGGGCAGTACTTCGCCAGCTCGAGACGATCCGGCGTGTTACGACGGTTCTTCTTGGTGATGTAGTTGCGCTCCTTGCACTCCGAGCAGGCCAGAGTGATCTTGGGGCGAACGTCCTGAGACTTGCTTGCCACGGTTGTTTCCCTCGCTTTGTTTCGTCGCTCAAGCGACCTGTCGAATAAAGAGTTGGTAGCGGGGGCGGGGCTCGAACCCGCGACCTCACGATTATGAGTCGTGCGCTCTGACCAGCTGAGCTACCCCGCCGCCGGAAGCGGAAGAATCCGCGACCGGAGCCCCGAAAGGGAATCGAACCCTTGACCTTCTCCTTACCATGGAGACGCTCTGCCTACTGAGCTATCGGGGCAACGCCGAGAAGCTTATCTTATCTCCAGCTGCCGAAGCAAACCAGAAAGCTGAGAAGCGTCTCACAGGCGTTACTCACTGAAACCAGCGAGTGGTGGCAGGTGAGGGATTCGAACCCCCGAAGCACGAAGCGTCTGATTTACAGTCAGATCCATTTGGCCGCTTTGGTAACCTGCCTTGCGCCGCTCTCGCGGTGCCGTGAAAGAATAGCATTAAAATAGACCCGAGCGCCAATCGAAACTTTGATTGGCGGAATTTCAACGAAAGGTGCCCCTCATGGCCGACTCCTCCTTCGACGTTGTTTCCAAGCTCGACCGCCAGGAGGTCGACAACGCCGTTAACCAGACTGCCAAGGAGATCGCCAACCGCTACGACTTCCGCGGCGTGGACGCCGCTATCACCCTGAGCGGTGACACAATCTCGATGGAAGCAAACTCCGCGTCCCGCGTCATGGCAATCCTCGACGTTCTTCAGTCCAAGCTCATCCGCCGCGGCCTGTCCCTGAAGGTTCTGGACTACAAGGACCGCGAGCCCAAGGCCTCCGGCAAGCTCTTCAAGCTGGCGTGCCCCCTCAAGGAGGGCATCCCCCAGGACACGGCGAAGAAGATCTCGAAGCTGATCCGCGAAGAAGGCCCAAAGGGCGTCAAGGCACAGATCCAGGGTGACGAACTTCGCGTTTCTTCGAAGTCGCGCGACGACCTGCAGGCCGTCATTGCCCTGCTCAAAGGTCCCAAGGGCGAGGAGCTGGACGTCGCACTCCAGTTCGTGAACTACCGCTGATCACATCTCACTCTTCCCGAGCGCGGCCCCCTGACGGGCTGCGCGGCGGGGCGATTCCTCCGAGTCGCCCCGCTTTTTATTGCCGATCTCACGTACCACGAATCGGCTGCACGGAGGTCGCCCGATGCCCAAACCCGAAGAAACCGCAGGACTACCGGGTAACGGGCCAGGCCTACAATCGACGATCTCAGTAGCCCGCGATCTTCTCCAGGCGCGCGATGCGCTGGTCCATCGGAGGGTGCGTAGAGAAAAGGCGAGCCAGGGACTCGCCGCGGAAGGGGTTCGCAATCATCATGGCGGCAACGTTGCGCGTGCCGGGCGTGTCAGCCATGGGGCGCCGGTCGGTCGTCATTTCAAGCTTACGCAGCGCGGACGCGAGGGCCAGCGGATCCTGCGTGAGCTCCGCCCCGTCCTCGTCGGCGTCGAATTCACGGGTCCGAGAAATGGAGAACTGGATGAGCGTCGAGGCAATCGGAGCCAGGATGCTCATAGCGAGGATCCCAAGAACCCCAAAGATCCCCGATCCGCCTTCCTCGTCGCGTCGATTCGTGGCACCAAAGAACATGAGGAACTGCGCGACCGACGTAATGAGGCCCCCCATAGCTGCAGCAACGGACGACGTGAGGATATCGCGGTTGTAGACGTGCATAAGCTCGTGCCCGAGGACGCCGCGCAGCTCGCGCTCGTTGAGAATTGCGAGGATACCCTCAGTGCAGCACACGGCCGCGTGGTTCGGGTCGCGGCCCGTCGCGAACGCGTTGGGCGTCATGGTCGGAGCAACCCAGATGAGGGGCATCGGCTGGCCAGCGCGTTCGGCGAGCTCACGCACGATAGCGTAGAGCTCTGGCCGTTCGAGTTCGGAGACCGGGTACGCATTCATCGAGCGCAGCGCCAGCGACGCAGAGTTCCAGTACGAGTAGGCGGTCTGCGCGAGTCCGATCCCCGCGAACAAGAGGATCCAAATTGCCTGCCCCGTGCCCCGCGCCACGAGCGCGCCAATGCACACCAACAACGCCCACATGCCACCCAGCAGGAGGGTCGTCTTGAGGCCATTGTGATAGTTGCGGTGCACCATGCTCGTGATCCTAAAGAGGTTACCTGGGAACGCCCTGAAAAACACCCGAGTCACCGGTGAAATTTTGTACGACAACCGGCCGGTAGCGACGAGGCCGCAGCCGGAAAACCCGGCCACGGCCTCGTCACAAATGGGGAGGTGACAATCTCAGTTGCGGCGCCCCGGCCCCGTGTAGTCGTCGAAGCGCTCAGGGGCGGTGGGCACACCCATCTCGCCCATCTCACCGATCAGGTCGGCGGAGGCGGCATCCACCTGCGCTCCGCGCGAGATGTCCGTCATCGCACGACGGGACACAACCTTGACGCGCTCGCGCGTGCCGCGACCGCCCGGAAGCTCGCCGTAGGACTCGCCCAGGGCCTGCTCGTACGCATCCAGCAGCTCCCAGCCTTCCCAGGTCGTGAACTCGACGCCACGGGACTCCAGGAGGGCCACCATGGCCTCGTGACCGACCTCGGCGGTATTCGCGTGCAGGCGGCCCTCCGAGGCATCCTCCACGAGGTGCGTGATCGTCTGCTGAGCATCGGACTTGGTGGAGCCGATGAGGCCGACGGGGCCACGCTTGATCCAGCCGGTCGCATACACGCCGGGGATAACGGGGGCGGACTCGTCCTTCGTGGTGTCACCCTCGATGACGCGGCCCTCAACGTTGGGCACGACGCCGGCACGCTCATCGAAGGGCAGACCCGGGATCGGCGACGAGTAGTAGCCCACCGCGCGGTACACAGCCTGCACAGGCCACGTCGTGATGACGCCCGTGCCCGACACGGTTCCGTCGCCATTCAGGGCGGTGCGTTCGGTGCGCAGGGCCTTCACGTGGCCGTTCTCGTCGGCGACGATCTCGACCGGGGACTGGAACAGGTGAATGTGAATGCGACGCGAGGCCGTGTGTTCCTCGGGGTCGGCCATCGCGTAGGAGGTCAGAGTCTTGACGACCTGACGCTGCTGGTTCGACGCGCGCAGCGCCTCCTCCGACCCCTCATCGAAGTCGAAGTCTTCTTCCGAAACGATGACGTCGACGTCCGGCACCTTGCCCAGCTCGCGCAGCTCCAGCGGCGTGAACTTGACCTGCGCGGGGCCTCGGCGACCGAACACGTGCACGTCGGTGATCGGGTTCTCCGCCAGGGCCTCGGCGACGTTGGCGGGGACCTCAGTCTTGAGCATGTCCTCGGCGTGCTTAGCCAGCACGCGGGAGACGTCCAGGGCCACGTTGCCGACGCCGAGGACCGCGACCTCGCGGGCCTTCAGCGGCCACGTGCGCGGGTAGTCCGGGTTGCCGTCGTACCAGGACACGAAGTCGGCGGCACCGTAGGATTCGGGCAGGTCGACGCCGGGGATGTCGAGCGGGTGGTCGCGATCCGCACCGGTTGCGATAATGATCGCATCGTAGTGGTCGCGCAGGTCGTCGATGGTGACGTCGCGGCCCACTTCGACGTTGCCGAGCAGGCGGATGTCGCCGCGCTGGAGGATCTTGTAGAGGGCGACGATGATCTGCTTGATGCGCGGATGGTCGGGGGCCACACCGTAGCGCACGAGGCCGTACGGCGCGGGAAGCCGCTCAAACAGGTCGATATTCACCTCGAGTCCCGACTTCGACAGAATGTCCGACGCGTAGATGCCAGCGGGACCGGCGCCGATGACGGCAACGTTGAGCGGTGCCAAGCGAGTTCTCCTTCTTCGTGACCGCGCGCGAGTGCGCGCACCTGGGCACCAAGTCTAGCGCCCAAAGGCCAAGGGGAACCTAAGCTGAGACGGCAAACACAGCCCTCGGCGCGTCGCCTCCGATCACGAGGCCGTGGCGGGTCGGCGCACCCGCTCAGTTGTGGGTTCTCCCCTACGCACGATCCGCCCAGGCCTGGACAAGGCGAGAAGCCATGCACCTGTGTTGGCTCTGGTGCCTGGGGGCGGCGGCAGGGCCTGGCCGGACAACGAGCGACGCGCCGAGCGAAGCTCGCGGCGCGGACGGCGAGCGGGCGGGCCGCCGCCCCCAGGCACCAACACGCAGAACACGCGCATACAACGAGGCCGGGACCCGCCGCGCCAAACAGCGCAGAGGACCCCGGCCTCGTGAAACAGTCAGACCAGGCGGTCCACCATGAGGGTGGCGAATGCTTCGAGCGCAGTCTTGACCTCGCCCTTGGGCAGCGGGGCGAGCGCTGCGATAGCGTCATTGGCCCAGGTGCGCGCAAGTTCGCGCGTCTCATCGAGCACGTCGTGGGCGCACAGGCGTTCCACAACCGAGGCGAGGGCCTCGTCGGAGGATAGGTCGCCGTCCAGGTCGCGCAGGATCTGCAAGCCGGCCTCGTCGATCGTGCCGGTGGCCTCGCGGCGGCGCAGCAGGAGGACGGGGAGCGTGTCGACGCCCTCGCGCAGATCGGTGCCGGGTGTCTTGCCGGACTGCTGGCCAGAAGACGCCAGGTCCAGCACGTCGTCGGCAATCTGGAAGGCAACGCCCACCTTTTCGCCGAAGTCGGCAACGATGCCAGCCATCAGGGAACCGGCCCCGGACAGCAGCGCACCGAAGGAGGCGGCCGTAGAAACCAGCGAGCCGGTCTTGTCCGCGAGGACCTGCAGGTAGAAGTCAACGCGATCCGCGTCGTCTGTGGGGCCGAAGGTCTCGTTGAGCTGGCCCTCGCACAGACGCTCAAACGTGCGCGCGTGGTGGGCGACGATCTCGGGTCCCAGGGAAGCGACCAGTAGCGACGCGCGGGCGAACAGGATGTCGCCGGCGAGAATCGCGCGGTTGTTGCCCCACAGGCGCTGCGCCGAAGGCACGCCGCGACGCGTGGGAGCGGAGTCCATGACATCGTCGTGGTACAGGGACGCCAGGTGCGTCAGCTCGACCGCGGTGGCTGCCGTGATGACCCGGTCGCTGAGTGCGCGCTCGGGATCGCCGAGCTGAGCGCACACGAGGGTCAGCAGTGGACGCATCCGTTTGCCGCCCGCGACGGCCAGGTGACGCGTCAGTTCGTCTGTCAGGTCGCGCGACGACGAGACGGCGTCGAGCAAACGACGCTCGACGACCTCGAGCCCCGGGGTGATACGGGACTCGAGGTCGGGAACATGAAGATCGGGTGTTTGAGCGCTCACGGGATCAGTATGACGATCTTTTCAAGCAGGCTCAACACGGGACCCGGGAACACACCGAGAGCGATGGTTCCAAGTGCGCACACGACGATGGCCAGAGCGGACAGCCCCTCCGACTTCACGACGACAGACTCCTCCGAGGGTTCGGTGAAGAACATGACGCGCACGAGGCGGAAGTAGTAGAACGCCGTAATCGCCGAGGCCACAAGGCCGACGACCGCGAGCCAGGCGAGGCCGCCCTTGATCGCGTCGGAGAAAATGACGAACTTTCCAATGAAACCGCCGGTCAGCGGGATGCCCGCGAAGGACAGCAGGAAGACCAGCATCGAGCCCGCGATCCACGGGTTGGTGCGGCCGATACCCGCCCACTTGCGCAGGCTGGGGGCCTCACCCAGGACGTTGCCGTCGGCGTCGCGGCCGCGCACGAGCGCAACCACGCCGAAGGCACCGACCGTCGCCAGGCCGTAGCCGAGCGTGTAGAACAACACATGGCCCGAGCCGCCCTTCTGGATCGCGATGATGCCCATGAGGATGAAGCCGGCGTGCGCGATCGAAGAGTAGGCGAGCATGCGCTTGACGTTGTCCTGCACGAGGCCGGCGAAGGTACCGACGATTATCGTCAGGACGGCGACGCCCGCGAAGATAGCCAGGAGGTCCCACTGCAGGTACACGGCGACGGCCGTGTAGAAGCGGAGCATCGCGGCGAAGGCGGCGATCTTGACGGCGGCGGCCATGAAGCCGGTGACCGGAGTCGGGGCACCCGTGTAGACGTCGGGGGTCCACGCGTGGAAGGGCGCGGCACCGACCTTGAACAGGAGGCCGACCATGACGCAGAAGACGCCGATGAGGACCATCCAGTCCATGTTGGTGTTCTGGGCGATGGCCGGGCCGAGCGCCGAGATGCGCAGCGAGTTGGCGAAGCCGAAGAGGAACGCCGACCCCATCAGCATGAAGCCCGAGGAGAAGGCACCGAGCACAAAGTACTTCAGCGCGGACTCGTAGGACAGCTGGCGGCGGTAGCGCGCGGTCGCGGCCATGATGTAGAGCGGCAGCGACATGACTTCGAGAGCCACGAAGAGGGTCACGAAGTTATCTGCGGCCGGGAAGATCATCATGCCGCCCAGCGAGAACAGGGTCAGCGGGAACATCTCGGAGCGCTGGTAGCCCTTGCGCTCGGTGAGTTCCTCGGCGGCCGAGTCGGGGCGGTCGGAGGGCTGGCCGGCGAATGCTCCGTCGCCGACGGAGGTGCGGTCAGCCATGACCAGGACGGCCATGAATCCGATGATGACAAGGATCGACTGTGCGGCGACCGTCAGCGGGTCCTCGATGTACTCCCCGAGCGAGGTTGGCGTCAGGAGGACGGGTTCCCAACGCAGGGCGAGCATGACGCATGCGCCGGCCGTGGCGAGGATCGACAGGCCGATGACCATGGGGCGGCGTACCTTCGCGGGGGCGAAGGCCTCGACGAGGATGCCGAGGACCGCGCCGCCCAGCACGATGAGGATAGGCGCGAGGCTCAGCCAGTGAACCTCGGGGGCCTGGAAGTTAGCCATGGGTAGGACGTTCACTGTGCGCTCCCTTCAGCGGCGGCCGGAACCTGCGAGTTAGCCAGGTCGAGGTCTTGAGCAACCGGGGTCAGGGCGCTCACGAGGGGCGCCGACCAAATACCAAGGACGAGCATCGCGACGACGAGGGGCGTCATGACGCCGCGCTCGCGCGCCCCGAGGTCCGCCAGGTCCTCCTTGCCCTTGCCGGGTGCGCCGGTGAAGACGCGCTGGTAGGGCATGAGGATGTACATTGCGGCGATGACGACGCCGAGGACCGCGAAGAGCGCCAGCGGGCCGGAGACCGTCCAGGTGCCCATGAGGACGAGGTACTCGGGGACGAAGCCGGACAGACCGGGCAGCGCGATGGACGCGAGGCCGCTCATGAGCCACAGGCCGGCGAGGACCGGGGTGACGCGCTGCATGCCAACGTAGTCGCGCATGTCCTGCGTGCCGCCACGCTTCGAGAGCCAGCCGGAGAGCAGGAACATCGCTGCGATGGAGACGCCGTGGGCGACCATGTAGAACATGGCACCGACCAGCGCGATCTCGGATCCGATGAAGATGCCCAGGACCATGAAGCCGAAGTGCGACACGGACGTGTAGGACACGAGGCGCATGATGTCGTTCTGGCCGTTGGCGGACAGGCCGCCCCACAGGATGGAGATGACGGCGAGGACGCACATGACCCACTTGGCCGACGCGGAGGCACCGGGGGTGAGCTGCAGGCACATCGTGATCATGCCGAAGGTGCCGATCTTGTCCAGCACGCCGACCAGCAGCACGGACGTACCGGGACGGGCGACGGCGGCTGTGTCGGGCAGCCAGGTGTGGACGGGGACCATCGGGGCCTTGATCGCGAAGGCGACCATGAAGGACACGAAGACGACCATTTGGACGGAAGCCGACAGGTTCGGCAGCAGTGCGGCCAGCGTGTCCATGCGGAAGAACGCGATCGTGTTGGACTGCGTCGAGGAGCCGAGCGCCCAGATGAACAGGACGCCACCGAGCATGATGAGTCCGCCGAACAGCGAGTACAGCAGGAACTTCATGGCGGCCTTGTGACGCGCCGCTTCGTCACCGACGCCGTAGCGTCCGATCATGAAGTACAGCGGGATCAGCATGGCTTCGAAGGCGAAGTAGAAGACCGCCAGGTCGAAGGCCGCGAAGATCAGGACCATGAAGGCCTGGAGTGCGAGTACCAGCGCGGGGTACGCGCCGCGGTCCTCGTTCTCGTCCCAGCCTGCGATGAGCACGAGCGGCACGAGCGCGAGAGCCAGGAGGATCATGACGAGGCCGAGGGAGGTCACGGCCACGGACCAGGTGACGCCGATCTGCGGGATCCACGCGCGGGACTCGTAGAGCTGGTACGAAGCCGGGGCCGACCAGTCGAAGACGGTGGCGGCGTAGACGCCGATGGCGAGCTCGACGAGAGCGATCGCCAGGGCGATAACGCGCCCGGCGGCCCGGCGTAGGGGCGGGACGAAGCCGAGGAGGGCCGCGCCCGCGGCCGGCAGAGCCACGAGGACGGTCAGCCACGGGAAGTTAGTAACAACCATTGCACTTTCCATTGTCGTGTACCCCTTACAGCCAGAATCCGAAGACGATGACCAGGGCGAGGATGACGCCTCCCAGGATGTAGGCGGCGTACGTGCGCACGAGGCCGTTCTGGGTGACGCCAACGAGTCGTCCGAGCAGCTGGGAACCAGCACCGAGGCCATTCAGCGCACCGTCGATGGCGCTCGCATCGCCGACGGTTGCGACGGTGACGAGGCCCTTGGCGGGCATCATGAACAGGGTCTCGTTGACGGTGTCCTGGTAGAGGTCGCGGCGTGCGGCCTCGGTCAGGGCGTTGCCTGCGGGGACGGAGGTGGGGACCTCGTCGCGACCGTACTTCATCCACGCGATGAGTGCGCCGATGATGACGAGGGCGAGCGTGGCTCCCTGGATGATGTATTCGTTCATGACGGGGTGTCCGTGCTCGAGGTGGCCGATGGAGGGGGCCAGCCAGTTGACGAACGTGTTGCCGATGGAGAGGGCGGCACCCAGGATGACCGCGCCGATGGCGAGGATGATCATGGGGACCGTCATGAGGGCACCGGACTCGTGCGGGTGCACGGGGGAGCCTTCGGCCTCGGTGGTCCAGCGGGCCTTGCCGTGGAACGTCATAAAGAAGAGGCGCGACATGTAGAACGCGGTGACGCCAGCACCGACCAGGGCGGCGGTTCCGTAGATCCAGCCGATCCAGGTGGCCTCAGACCCGCCGAAGGTGTGGGCGCTGAAGGCGGCCTCGATGATCTTGTCCTTCGACCAGTAGCCGGAGAATGGCGGAACGCCGAGGATGGCGAGCCAGCCCATCATGAAGGTCAGCCAGGTGACCTTCATGGCACCGCGCAGGGCACCGAAGCGACGCATGTTGACCTGGTCGCCCATGCCGTGCATGACGGAACCGGCACCGAGGAACATGAGGGCCTTGAAGAAGCCGTGGGTGAAGAGATGGAAGATCGAGAATGCCCAGCCGATGGGACCCAGACCCGCGCCCAGCATCATGTAGCCGATCTGGCTCATGGTGGAGGCGGCGAGGACCTTCTTCATGTCGTCCTTCGCACAGCCGACGATCGCGCCGAACAGGAGCGTGATCGCGCCAATGATGGCGACGGCGGTAGCGGCGACGGGGGCGGCGACGAAGACCGCGCCGGAGCGGACGATCAGGTAGACGCCGGCGGTGACCATCGTGGCAGCGTGGATGAGCGCGGAGACGGGGGTCGGGCCGGCCATGGCGTCGCCCAGCCAGGCCTGCAGCGGGAACTGCGCGGACTTACCGCAGGCAGCCACGAGCAGGAAGAAGCCGATGAACGTGGCGGAGGCCGTCGGGATCGAGCCTGCGCGGGCGGAAACCTCGGAGAAGGACACCGACTGGAAGGAGGCAACCATCCCCATCATGGCGATCAGCATGCCCATGTCGCCGACACGGTTCATGACGAACGCCTTCTTGGCGGCCACCGCGTAGGCGGGGACGTGGTTCCAGAAGCCGATGAGCAGGTACGAGGCCAGGCCCACGCCCTCCCAGCCGGCGAAGAGGCCGGCGTAGGAGTCGGCCAGCACCAGCGTGAGCATCGCCGCGATGAAGAAGTTCAGGTAGGCGAAGAAACGGCGGCGGGCCTCGTCGTGCTCCATGTAGGCGATCGCGTACACGTGGATGAGCGAACCGACGAAGGTCACCAGGATGACGAAGGTGATGGACAGCGGATCGACGAGCAGGCCGAAGTTCACGGTCAAGTCACCGGCGGGGATCCAAGTAAACAGGGTCTCACCGAAGCGGCGCGCGTCCTCGGGGGCACCCCACATCTGGGCGGCGATGGCCGCACCGATGACGAAGGTCGACCAGGATGCGAGGGTCGCCAGCAGGTGGCCCCACTTGTCGGAAGTGCGCCCGAGCAGCAGGAGCAGGCCTGCGCTGGCGAGCGGAATCAGGATGAGGAGCCACGCGTAGGAGGCGGCTCCGGTGGCGGCGACCGTCTGGGCGGCGCCGGACGCCTGCGCAGAAAGGAAGGTGGTCATGGGTTACGTCCTCCTTCAGTTCTTCAACAGGTTGAGATCGTCCACGCTCGTGGTCGAGCGGGAACGATAGATGGACACGATGATCGACAGGCCGACGACGACTTCAGCGGCCGCGACGACCATGACGAAGAACGCCATGATCTCTCCGTCGACGTTGGAATTGATGCGCGAGAACGTCACGAGGACGAGGTTCGCGGCGTTGAGCATCATTTCGACGCCCATGAGCGCGATGACCGCGCTGCGGCGCACGAGGACCGTGGTCGCTCCGATGGCGAACAGCACACCCGCGAGGATGAGGTACCAGGCGAGGCTCACTTGCTCTCCTCCTTCTTCTCAGTGGGGGTGGTGGTGCGCGCCTTGCGAGCCCGAGGCTGGGCCAGTCCGGTGGGCGCGGCAGCGCCGGGCATCCCGAAGGAGCCGGAGCGCGGGACGTCGGGCGTGCGCCCGATGGTGTAGGGCGATTCCTCGACGGCCACGGCGGTGTTGTCGTGGCGTGCGAGGGCGAGCTGCTCGGAGACCTCGGGGGTGACCTCGCCGATCGTGCGGGCGAGGCCGCGCACGCGCAGGACGCGGGGCACAGATTCCTCGACCGGGCCGAGGGTCTCGCCGGAGATGGCAGGCACGTCGGCCGCGTTCGACTGGGCGTAGACGCCGGGGGCGGGCAGCTGGCCGATACGAGTGCCCTTTTCGGCGAATGCGCGCATCTTGTTGCGAGCCGTCTGCTCCTGGTTAACCTTCGGGCCGAGGCGGTCGGAGTGGGTCAGCAGCATCGCGCCGACCGCGGCGGTGATCAGTAGGCCGCCCGCGAGTTCCATACTCAGCCAGTGCTCCTGGAACAGCGTGATCGCCAGGTCGGTGACGGGCTGGTTCGAGTAGGGGTCGACGTCGCTGGGCGCGTAGGTGGCGGGGGCCGCCTTGAGGATCGCCGTCGTGACGATGACGATCAGGCCGAGGCCACCGAGGACCGCCGCGATGATCGCGCCGCGGGACTGGCGGGCGTAGTCGTCGGAGGTGCCGATGCCGATCAGCATGATGACGAAGAGGAAGAGCATCATGATCGCACCGGTGTACACGACGATCTGCGCGACACCCAGGAAGGGCGCGTTGTTCGCGATGTACAGGACCGCCAGGCCGAGCATGACGCCGACCATGCAGATGACCGAGTGCGCGGCCTTCTTCATGAAGAGGACACCCAGGGCGCAGCCGACCATGAAAATGGCCGTGCATGCGAAGAGGATGATCTCCCCCGTTGACCCCATCATGGGCCAACCGTTGGACAGGTTCATCAGTGTGTCTCCTTCGCGACTCGCACCGTCTGGAGGGAGGGATCGTCAGGCCGTCGGGCCGCGACCCAGTCGACCTGGGCGGCGGTGGGGCCGGTGACGTCCCCGCGGTAGTAGTCGATGTCGTTCTTGCCCTCGACCATGGGGTGGGGCGTGTCGAGCATGCCGTCGGAGAGGGGGACCAGCAGGTCTCCCTTCTCGTAGATGTCGTCCTCGCGGGTGTACTTGGCGATTTCGAAGTCGTTCGTCATCGTCAGGGCGCGCGTGGGGCACGCCTCGATGCACATGCCGCAGAAGATGCAGCGCAGGTAGTTGATCTGGTAGACGCGGCCGTAGCGCTCGCCCGCGGAGTACTGCTCGTCGGGCGTGTTGGACGCGGCTTCGACGAAGATCGCGTCGGCGGGGCACGCCCAGGCGCACAGCTCGCAGCCGACGCACTTTTCGAGGCCGTCGTCGTAGCGGTTGAGCTGGTGACGTCCGTGGAAGCGAGGCATGACGCGCGCGGGTTCGCGCGGGTACTGCTCGGTGACGGTGGGTCGGAAGAACGAAGCCATCGTGACTCCGTAGCCGGCCATGGGGGCGACGAACTGCGCGAACGCACCCTTGGGGTCGTGCTCGAAGAGCATGTCCTCGCCGGTGGTCTTCTCACTCATCGGTGCCCTCCTTCGGGTTGTCGATTGCCGAGGCCGTGGCCAGTGTGCCCTCAATGGTGGCCCTGGCGCGCGGGCTGGCGACGGGTGTTTGTCCGGGCAGCGGCGGGACGGGGAAGCCGTCCTCGAAGCCGGTGTATTCGCGCTCGGAGGCGGGAATCGGCTCGGGCTCGGGCTTGTCGGTCACCCAGATGATGACGAGGGCGACCAGGAAGAGAACGCCGACGCTGCCGAAGAGTACGGGCGTGGAGAGCTGGACGAACTGCGTGACGCCGCGCACGAGGGCGACGAGGACGAGCCAGCCCAGGGCGATGGGCATGAGGCGCTTCCAGCCGAGGTTCATGAACTGGTCGTAGCGGAAACGCAGCAGGGTCGCGCGCGTCCAGATGAGCAGGAACATGAAGAACCAGATCTTGAGGAAGAACCAGAGCATGCCCCACCAGCCGGAGTTGAGGAACTCGACGTGGGACAGCGGCCACGGGGCGTGCCAGCCGCCGAAGAACATCGTGGTGGCGACGGCCGAGACGTTGAGCATGTTGACGTATTCGGACAGGTAGTACCAGCCGAACTTCATCGAGGAGTACTCGGTCATGTGGCCGGCGACGATTTCGCCTTCGGCTTCGGGCAGGTCGAAGGGCAGACGGTTGACTTCACCGGTGGCGCTGATGCAGTAGATGACGAACGCCGGGAAGAGGGTGAATGCCCACCAGAACTGTCCCTGAGCGGCCACGATCTGCGACGTGGACATGGTGCCCGACATGAGGAACACGCTCACGAGGGACAGGCCCATGGCCAGTTCGTAGGAGATGACCTGCGCGGAGGAACGAACGGCACCATACAGGGGCAGGGTCGAGCGGGTCGACCAACCACCCAGGACGATGCCGTACAGGCCCAGCGAGGCAATCGCCAGGATGTACAGGGAGGCAACGGGCATGTCGGCGAGCTGCAGCGGTGTCGAGTGGCCGAAGATCGATACGTTCGGCCCCATCGGGATCACCGCGTAGACGCTGAAAGCCGCGAAAGCCGCGATTGCGGGGGCCAGGAAGTACAGGAACCTCTCGGCCCTGCGGGTCCACATGTCCTCCTTGAAGAGGAGCTTGCCCGCGTCGGCGAACGCCTGGAAGAGGCCGAGGGGTCCCGCCACGTTCGGGCCGGGACGCGTCTGCATGCGGCCCAGGCCTCGGCGCTCGACCCACAGGGCCAGCAGCACGTTGGCGATCAGGAAGACGATGATGAACACGGCCTTGATGAGGCTGAGCCACCAGGTTTCCTGGCTAAAGTCCGCGGCGGTGTACTCCGGGACTGCGAAGGGGGTCAGTGTCATCGTGCCACCTCCTGCGTGGCGCGCAGGGTCGCGACGGTGCCGACACCGCCGAGGTTTTCGTGAATAACGGAACCGGTCGAGCACTCGGGAACCCACGCGACGGAGTCGGGCAGGTCTGCGATGGCGGCCGGGAGGGTGATCGTTCCACGCTCGGTCTCGAGCGTCGCGTCAGCGCCGGGGGTGATGCCCGCGGCGGCCAGCGTCGCGGCGGAGGCCAGGAGGACGGGACGGCGGGCCGATCCTGCCAACCACGGAGCGCCATCCTGGAGGCGACCGGCGTCAATCATGGGCTTGTGGGAGGTCAGAACGACCTGCCCCTGACCAGCGACGGCGGGAGCCTGCGCCGAGGCCGGGGTGAAGTCCTGCGGGTCGCCGTCCCACTCCATGAGGGGGTTGACCTCGGTGTACAGGTCCGACAGGGTGGTGATGCCCAGGTCGGCGTCGAATTCCTCGGCGAGGCGCACGAGCACGTCGCGGTCCGTCAGCGAGGTCGCGGAGCGCGCCTGGCCGAAGGGACGCAGGCGGCCCTCCCAGTTGATGTAGGTGCCGTTCTTCTCGACCGCGGGGGCGACCGGCAGGACGACGTCCGCGCGATCAGTGATCTCGGAGGCGCGAACCTCAAGCGACACGAGGAAAGGAACCTCGTCGAGGGCGTCGCGCACGGCGGCCGGCTCGTCGAAGTCGCGGACGTCGACGCCGCCAACGACCAGGGCCTTCAGCTCGCCGGAGGCGGCGGCCTCGATCATCTGCTTGGCGTCGAGGCCGCGCTCGGGCAGCTCGCCCCATCCCAGGGACTGTGCCCCGGCCTCGTCAATGCCGCGGCCGAAGGGAAGCAGACCCGGGAGGAGGCCAGCCTCGACGGCGGCGCGGTCGCCGGCGCGGCGCGGGACCCACGCGAGGCGGGCACCCGTGCGCTCGGCGAGAGCAACGACGGAAGACAGCAGGCCGGGGACGCGAGCGGCGCGCTCGCCCACGAGGACGACGCCGCCGGACAGCGCCTCAGCCACGTCGGCGTAGGCACCGCCCGCCTTAATCGCGTCCACGACGCCCGGCTCAGCGCCGGGGGCGGCGTGCAGGAGGCGAGCATTCATCTTGCGCGAGCCGTTGGAGGTGAAGGGCGCAACCGTGGCGACCTTGAGGCCCGACTTGCGCGTCCCCTTGCGCAGGCGCAGGAACATGGCACCGCACTCGTCCTCGGGCTCGAGGGCAACCAGCAGCACCTGCCCGGCGCTCTCCAGATCGGAGTACGTGACGTCGAGGCCGGAGCCGGCGACGAAGGAGGCCAGGAAGGAACGCTCTTCCTCGCTGGAAGGACGCGAACGGAAGTCGATCGAGTCGGAACCGACGACGGTACGAGCGAACTTCGACCAGGCCCAGGCATCCTCGAACGTGAGGCGACCGCCGGGCAGGAAGCCAACGGACGAACCCGCCGACTCCAGGCCCTCGCGGACGCGGTCGAGCGCGTCGGACCAGGAGGTGGGAACCAGCTCGCCATCCTCGCGCACGAGCGGGTAGGTCAGGCGGTCAACCTTGTCCCACTCGAAGGCAAAGCGGTCCTTGTCGGTAATCCACTCTTCGTTGACCTCGGGGTCGTTGCCGCTCATGCGACGCACGACCTCGCCGCGGCGCATGTCCTGGCGGATCGCGCTGCCCGACGCGTCGTGCTCCGTGACCGAGGCCGTGGAAACCAGGTCGAAGGGGCGCGCGCGGAAGCGGTAGGACGCGGCGGTCAGGGCACCGACCGGGCAGATCTGGATGATGTTACCCGAGAAGTAAGACGCGAAGGCGCGACCCGACACGTCGCGCTCGGCGACGGACAACTCGCCCTCGTTGAGCGAACCGACGATCGCGTCCGTGCCGAACGGGGACGACAGGGACGAGGTCGAGGCGTCCTTGGCCAACGGGTCGAAGAAGTCGAGCGTGGTCGTATCGAAGCCGCCGACCTGCTCGCCCATGAAGTAGTGGTGATCCGTGGGGGCGGTGCCGCCGCCTCGACCCTGCAAGTCCATGAACACGTCGCCCGAAATCTCCTTACCGAAACGCACGCAGCGCTGGCACAGGATGCAGCGCTCGCGATCCAGCAGGATCTGAGAGGTCAGGCGCAGCGGCTTCTTGAAGGTCCGCTTGGCGTCCGTGAAGCGGGACTTGCCGCGGCCCTCCGTCAGCGCCTGGTTTTGCAGGGGGCACTCGCCGCCCTTGTCACAGACCGGGCAGTCCAGCGGGTGGTTGATGAGCAGGAACTCCATGACGCCGCGCTGGGCGCGGTCCACCACCTCGGAGGTGTGCTGGGTCTTGACGACCATGCCCGGGGTGACGGTCTGCGCACACGAGGGCTGGGGCTTGGGCATGAAGCGCAGCTGACCCGTGTTGCGGTCGGGCATGCCGACCTCGACCAGGCACTGGCGGCACGCGGCCACGGGAGCCAGCAGCGGGTGGTCACAGAAACGCGGGATCCGGATGCCGGCCTGCTCGGCCGCGCGGATCACGAGCGTGCCCTGGGGGACAGAAACCTGAACGTCGTCGATGGTGACGTCAATCATGTTGGGCGCGTCGCTCATCGGCCACCTCCTCGCGCGTAGTTAGCGGACGCCTCGTAGGGGAAAAGCTCGCGGGCGGGCGTGGTGAGGCCAGCCTCGAACTCGTCGCGGAAGCGCTTGATACCCGACATGATCGGGGTTGCTGCGGCGTCGCCGAGCGGGCAGAAGCTGCGGCCCGCGATATTGTGTGCGATCTCGTCGAGCAGGTCGACGTCGCCGGGGCGACCTTCGCCTCGCTCGAGACGCAGCATGATTTGCTTCATCCAGTAGGTGCCTTCGCGGCAGGGCGTGCATTTACCGCAGGACTCGTGCTGGTAGAACTCGGACCAGCGGGTGATGACGCGGACAACCGAGACGGTCTCGTCGAACACCTGCAGGGCACGCGTGCCCAGCATCGAACCGGCAGCACCCACGGACTCGTAGTCGAGGGGCGTATCCAGCTCGTCTTCGGTGAAGATCGGCGTGGAGGAACCGCCGGGGGTCCAGAACTTCAGCGTGTGGCCGTCGCGGATGCCGCCCGCCATCTCGATGAGCTGACGCATCGTGATACCGAAGGGGGCCTCGAACTGGCCGGGGTTGTTCACGTGACCCGACACGGAGAAGATGCCGTGGCCCTTGGACTTTTCGGTGCCCATGGACGCGTACCACTCGGGAGAGTTGCGGAAGATACCCGCCACCTGGGAGATAGTCTCCACGTTGTTGACAACCGTGGGACGGGCGTACAGGCCGGCCACCGCGGGGAACGGGGGCTTGAGGCGCGGGTGGCCTCGGCGCCCCTCGAGGGAGTCCAGCAGGGCCGTCTCCTCACCGCAGATGTAGGCACCGGCACCCGCGTGTGCGGTGATGCGCAGGTCGCCGAGCACGCCGGCTTCGGTCGCCTCGCGCACAGCCTCCAGCAGGCGGCGGTACACGTGGGTGACCTCGCCGCGCAGGTAGACGAACGCGTGGTCGCAGCCGATCGCGCGCGACGTGATCGCGATTCCCTCAATGAGAACGTGCGGGTTGCCCATGATGAGCGGGATGTCCTTGCAGGTGCCCGGCTCGGACTCGTCGGCGTTCACCACGAGGTAGCGGGGACCGCCGTCGGCCGGGGGCAGGAAGGACCACTTGAGGCCGGACGGGAAGCCTGCGCCGCCACGGCCTCGTAGACCGGAGTCCTTGACGGCCTGAATGATCTCGGCGGGCTCCATCGTGCGGGCCTTTTCGAGGCCCTGGTAGCCACCGCGGCCCCGGTAGGAGTCCAGCGTCCAGGAACGCTCCTCTCCCCACCCGTTGGTGAGGATCGGGGTCAGCGGCCCGGGCGTCACGTATGCGGTGCTCACTTCGCCTTCACTCCCTTCTTATTCGAGGCCTTCGTGGATGCCTTCGTGGCCTTCGCGGGGGCCTGGTCGGCGGCCTTGTCAGCCACCGGCTCGGTCCAGCCGTTCTTCGCGGCGATCTCGCGACCCAGCAGGGTCGCGGGGCCAGCGGAGGGGCCTTCGTTCTCGTGCCCGTCCAGGAAGCCAGCCAGGACGCGCTCGTTCTCCTTGAACGTGGGGGCGACGATGGGGCCGCGCGTCGGGTGGATGTCGCGACCGGCCTGGATGTCCTCGATCATCTCCAGGGCCGACTCGGGACTCTGGTTGTCGAAGAATTCCCAGTTGACCATGACGACGGGCGCGTAGTCACACGCCGCGTTGCACTCGATGCGCTCGAGCGTGATCTTTCCGTCTTCGCTGGTCTCGTCGCTGCCGACGCCGACCTTCTCGGAGACCTTTTCCCAGATCTCGTCGCCGCCCATGACGGCGCACAGCGCGTTCGTGCACACGCCCACCAGGTAGTCGCCGGTGGGGTGGCGCTTGTACTGCGTATAGAAGGTCGCGACGGCACTGATCTCTGCGCGGGGCAGGTCCAGCGTGGCGGCGATGAAGTCGATGCCGTTCGGGCTGACGTAGCCGTCGACGGACTGGATCAGGTGCAGCATCGGCAGCAGCGCGGAGCGCGAGTGACCGTCCGGGTAGCGGGCGATGATCTGCGCGGCGTCCGCCTGCAGGCGTGCCAGGGTGTCGGGTGTGTAGCTCATCGGTCAACGCCTCCGAGAACGGGGTCGATAGCGGCCAGGGCGACGACCACGTCGGCCAGCTGGCCGCCTTCGGTCATCATGGCCAGCGCTTGCAGGTTGGCGAAGGAGGGATCGCGGAAGTGCGCGCGGAACGGGCGCGTGCCACCGTCGGAAACGAGGTGGACGCCCAGGATGCCCTTCGCGTGCTCGACGGTCTGGTAGACCTGGCCGGCGGGCACGTGGAAGCCCTCCGTGACGAGCTTGAAGTGGTGGATGAGGGACTCCATGGACTCCCCCATGATCTCGCGGACGTGCTCGAACGAGTTGCCCTGGCCGTCCGTGGCGACAGCCAGGCGCGCGGGCCAGGCGATTTCGGGATCGGCGACCATGGTGGGCGCGCCCTCGCACTGGTCAAGCTTGTCGAGCACCTGCCAGATGATGCGCATCGACTCGTAGCACTCGTCGAAGCGAACCATCGTGCGGTTGTAGACGTCGGACTTGTCGCGGGTGGGGATATCGAACTCGAAGTTCTCGTAGCCGCAGTAGGGCTGGCTCTTGCGCAGGTCCAGGGGCAGGCCGGCGGCGCGCACACCGGGGCCGGTCGAGCCGAGGGCCATGAGGCCGCTCAGTGGCATGACGGCCACGTCGCACAGACGCTTCTTGAAAATCGGGTTCTCGACCAGGATGTCCTGGAGCTCGCCGATGTCCTTGCGGGCCCGGCGCAGGCGATCGCGGATGTAGTCCGTGGTGCCCTCGCCGATGTCCTGCACGACACCGCCGGGGCGGATGTACTCGTGGTTCATGCGCAGGCCGGTGATGCGCTCGAAGATGCGCAGGATTTCCTCGCGGCCGCGGAAACCGATCGTCATGATCGTGGTGGCACCCATTTCGTTACCGGTCGAGCCGATGGCGACCAGGTGCGAGGCGATGCGGCACAGCTCCATCATGAGGATGCGGATGAGAGACGCGCGCTCGGGGATGTCCTCTTCGATGCCGAGGAGTTTCTCGACGCCGAGGCAGTAGGCGGCCTCCTGGAAGAAAGGAGCCACGTAGTCCATGCGCGTGCAGTATGCGACGCCCTGGGTCCACGTGCGGTACTCCATGTTCTTCTCGATGCCGGTGTGCAAGTAGCCGGTGTCGATGCGGGTCTCGCGGACCTTTTCGCCGTCAAGCTCGAGGATGAGACGCAGAACGCCGTGGGTCGCGGGGTGGACCGGGCCGAGGTTGACGACGATGCGCTCGGAGGTGATGGCCTCGATCTCGTGCAGGACGTCGTCCCAGTCGCCGCCCTGGGTCAGGACTTCGGGGATGTCCTCGAGGGGCAGGTCGGTCGCGCCGGCGGGCGCGTGGAAAGCGGTGGTCATCAGTTCACACTCCTACGAACATCGGCGGAAGCGTTGACGGCGCCCTTGAACTCGACGGGGATGCCGCCCAGCGGGTAATCCTTGCGCTGGGGGTGTCCGACCCAGTCGTCGGGCATCGCGGTGCGCGTGAGCGAGGGGTGCCCGGTGAAGACGATGCCGATGAGGTCCCAGGTTTCGCGCTCCTGCCAGTCGTTTCCGGGGTAGACGGAGACGATGGAGGGGATGCGGGGGTCCTCGTCGGGGCACGTGACCTCGAGGCGGATCATGCGGTTGTACGTGATCGAGTACAGGGGGTAGATGGCGTGCAGCTCGCGCCCCTTGTCGAGGGGGTAGTGCGCGCCGTTGGTTCCCAGGCACAGCTCGAAGCGCAGGTCGGCGTCGTCGCGCAGGTACTTGGCGACGCGCGCGATGTGCTCGCGGGCGATGAAGATGCCGAGCTGTCCGCGGTCGATGGTGACCTTTTCGATGACGTCGGCAACCTTCAGCCCGTCGGCGGAGATGAGTTCTTCGAGGACGTCAACGACCTGGTCGAACCAGCCGCCGTAGGGGTGGGAGGCCTCGCCGGGCAGGAAGGAATCGGTCACGAGGCCGGCGAAGCCGGAGGTGGAGGAGTCGGTGCCCGCGCCGAAGAGGCCCTGGCGGTGTGCGATGGGCTCGGGGAGGGCGAAACCGCGCTGGGACGAGGCCTGGGCGACCTCGGCGGGCGCGTTTTCCTCGGGGGTGGAAAGGTCGCTCATGCGAGGAGTCCCTTCATCTGGTGGGTGGGGGTCGCCTCGAGGGCGGCCTGCTCGGCGCGGCGCGCGATCTCGCGGCGGTGCACGCCGAGGGGTTCCTTGCCGATCTGCTCACGCAGGACGAGGACCGCGTGGATGAGGGCCTCGGGGCGGGGCGGGCATCCGGGCAGGTAGACGTCGACGGGAACGATGTGGTCGCAGCCCTGGACGACGGCGTAGTTGTTGAAGACGCCGCCGGAGGACGCGCATGCACCCATGGAGATGACCCACTTGGGTTCGGGCATCGAGTCGTAGACGCGGCGGATGACGGGGGCCATCTTGTGCGAGACACGGCCCGACACGATCATCATGTCGGAGTGACGCGGCGAGGCGCGGAAGACCTCGAGGCCGAAGCGCGCCATGTCGAAACGGGGGGTACCGGCGGCCATCATCTCGATGGCGCAGCACGCCAGGCCCATGGTGACGGGCCACTGGCTGTACTTGCGTGCGAGCCCGAGGACTTTTTCGACGCTGGTCAGCGCGATGCCCGCGGGCAGGGATTCTTCAAGTCCCACTTGTCTATCCTTTACTTCTCTTTTAGTAGTCCAGGCCGCCGCGTCGCCATTCGTAGGCGTAGGGGACGCAGAGGGTGACCAGGAAGCTCATCATGACGACCAGTCCGAACAGGCCCAGCTGGTTGAAGCTGACGGCCCACGGGTACATGAACACAACTTCAATGTCGAAGATGATGAAGGTCATCGCGACCAGGTAGTAGCGCACCGGGAAGCGGCCCTCGGTGAGGTGAGCGCTGGTCGGCTGGATACCGCACTCGTAGTTGTCGGCCTTGGTCGTGGACTTTTTGGTGGGGCCCAGGATCGCGGAGGCGACCAGGCCTCCGAAGGCTAGGACGAGGGCGGCTGCGGACATGATGAGCAGCGGCACGTAGGGATTCGTCATCGTTCCTCCCGGTTATGGGTGGTGGTGGTCATGCGGGACGCACCACCTTGGTCAGCATGGTGATGAGTTGGTCGTCGAAGTCGCCCCCGCTCCTCTCGTACCCGTCCGACAGGAGTTTGTGGACGAGCGTCATGAGGCGCGGAATGGGCAGCCCGACGTTCGTGCAGGTGCGCATGATTGTCGGGTTTTCGATGAGCGCGACGAAGATGCGGCCGAGCTGGTAGTAGCCGCCGTATTCGTCGCGAAGCATGTGGGGGTATTCGCTCATGGCGCGGTCGATGCCGGCGCGGTGGGAGCGGGATAAAGCCTGTGCGATGCACGAGGCCGCGTAGCGTCCGGCCTTCATGGCGGGGGCGATGCCTTCGCCGTTGTAGGGCGAGACCATGCCGCCGGCGTCGCCGACGAGGACGAGGCCCTGGACGTAGTGAGGCTTGCGGTTGAAGCTCATGGGCAGGGCGGCGGAGCGCAGCTGGCCGATCTGATTCTCGGGGGTGAAGCCCCATTCCTCGGGGAGGTTCGCGGTCCAGGTCTTAAAGACCTCGCGGTAGGGCAGGTTAGTGGCACCGGCGCGCGAGGCGACCGAACCGAGGCCGACGTTGACGATGCCGTCGCCCATGGGGAAAATCCAGCCGTAGCCGGGCAAAAGGTCGGAGGCTCCCGGAGTGCCGCTCCACAGTTCGAGGTGGGATTCCATCCATTCCTCGTCGCCGCGGGGGCTGTGGAAGTAGGCGCGCGCGGCCACGCCCATGGGGCGGTTCATCTTCTTTTCGAGGCCGAGGCTGGTGGCCAGTCGCGCGGCCACTCCCCCAGCGTCGACGGTGATGGAGGCGCGTACCTCGAAGGTTGCGGCGCTCTTGCCGCGGCCAGCCTTTGCGGTCACGCCCACGACGCGACCGGAGCCGTCCTGGATGGCTCCGGTGACGGTCACGCCTTCGTAGAGGCGCGCCCCGGCCTCGACGGCGCGCTTGGCGAGCGCGTGATCGAGGTCCGTGCGGGCTCGGGTCATGCCGTATCCGGGCAGGGACTTCTGGTCAGGCCAGTCCAAGTGGACGGTATGGCCGCCACCGATGACGGTCAGGCCGCGGTTTCGCATCCAGCCGGTGGTGTCCACGCCCATCGCGATGAGTTCGTGGACGGCAGCGGGGGTGAGTCCGTCGCCGCAGATCTTGTCGCGCGGGAACGTGCTTTTCTCAAGAAGGACGACGTCAAGGCCAGCTCTGGCCAGGTGATAGGCGGTGGAGGACCCGCCCGGGCCCGCGCCGACGACGACAACGTCAGCGCTCATGTCGCTAGGCATGGTGGATGCCACGGCATTCCTCCGTAACGTGGGCGCGCGGGTGCAGCCGCGCAAGTGTGCAAGGCGGACGAAGTGTGCACATCACTTCATTCCGCCAGTCAGACTAGCTAGGTCACCCTCACCTCGCCGAGTACTCGACTTTTCCGCACGTTTTCAGTCGCCGAGGCCATGGAAAGCCATACTCACACCTGTCATTTGCGCAACGCTTCCTTGTCGTAATTGACACTTTCTGCCACACCATAGTGAACGCTCTCGGGCGCGCCAGCCCCACCGCGCCATCACCCCACGTTGCGGCCACCATGGGGGGGCGCTCGCCCCCGCCCACGACAAAGGCCGGGATCCCCACAAAGGGACCCCGGCCTCGTCAATGACAAACTACGGCAGCGGCTTGACCGCGCGGTGCATACAGGCGATGCCGCCGGTCAGGTTGCGGTATTCGACCTCGTCCCAGCCGTTCGCGGCGACCATGCGCGCGATTTCTTCCTGCACGGGCCACTGACGGATCGACTCGACCAGGTAGTCGTACGCGCCATCATTCGTAGACGCCAGGCGCGCCATCGTCGGCATGACAGTCTTCTGGTAGACGCTATACAGGCCGCGGAACGCGCGCGACGGCGGGGTCGAAAACTCCAGGATCACGAGTCGGCCGCGCGGGCGCACGACGCGCGCCATCTCGCGCAGTGCCAGGGCCGGATCCGGGATGTTGCGCAGGCCCCACGAGATCGTGACCGCATCGAAAGAGCCGTCCTCGAAGTCCAGGTCCATCGCGTTGCCGTGGACGAACTCGAGTTCGGGGTGACGCTCGCGACCGACCTCGATCATGCCTTCGGACAGGTCGCAGGCGACGACCTCGGCGCCACCCTGTGCAAGCGCAGCGGCCGACGCGCCGGTGCCGGCCGCCAGGTCCAAGATGCGCTCGCCGGGGTGCGGGGCGACCGCCTTGCGCAGGGCAGTCATCCAGACGTGATTCAAACCGCCCGTCATCAACGTGTCCATCATGTCGTAACGCGTGGCGACGGAGTCGAACATCGAGGCAATCTCTTCGGGGACCTTGGTCAGGTCCGCGCGGGGGGCTTCTGTCATGCGTTAATCCTCCCACGTCTTTCAGCACGCCGCCGCCCCTGCTCCTACCATGGACCCATGCATGACGACTGTGGCTGCTCACGCCTCGCTTTTCGGGCGTTCGTCCTGCCCCCGCAGCACCCGGGGTCTACTTGCTCACTGACATCTCTGCTTCCCGCGTCGGGTGGGGCGGCCTGGCTCGGCGAGCGCCGCTCCATGATCGGCCTCGGTCGCGCACTCACGCTCGAGTCCGCGGCCCCCGACGCCATCGCCCGGGTGCGCCGCGCGTGGGAGGCCGCCCCGGCCTCGTCCCCTGTGCCTGGCCCTTCCCCGGTCCTCTTCGCGTCCTTCGCGTTCCGCTCCCCTGCCCGCTCGGTGGCTTTTGTGCCCGCGCTGACTCTCATCGACGAGGCCGGGGCGCGTTGGGCGATCACCGCCGGGATTGGGGATGCGCCCGATCCGCTGGCGGCGGTTGATGCTGCCCTCTCCTGCGCGAGGCCCGCCGCCCGCGTGCCCGATTCCCTGACGTTTGGTCAGGGGTCGATGTCGCGGACCCAGTGGCGTGATTCGGTCCAGGCGATGGCCGCACGGCTGCGCGAGGGCGCGGCTGACAAGGCCGTCATGGCGCGCGACATGACGATTCGGTGCTCGCGCGGCTTCGACGAGCGTTTCCTTCTCGAGCGCCTCAGCGACTTGTACCCCTCGACGTGGCGTTTCTGCGTTGATTCGCTGGTGGGGGCATCGCCGGAGATGCTGATTGCCGCTTCGCATGGGACCGCGTCGTCGCGCGTCCTGGCGGGTACGTGCAAGCCCGGCGAGGGCACGATGCTCGCCTCCAGCCCGAAGGATCTGCGCGAACACGAACTGGCCTCGGAATCCGTGTCGTCGATTCTGACGTCTCTGTGTTCCGATGTGCGTGCGCAGGGTCCCTTCCTGCTCACCCTGCCCAACGTCGTGCACCTGGCGACGGACGTTCACGCGCGATTGGGATCGGCGCACCTGCTGGACCTGGTGGCCGCCCTGCACCCGACGGCCGCCGTGTGCGGGACGCCGCGGGCGGCGGCGATGCGCCTCATCGAGGAGCTGGAGGACACCGAGCGTGGCCGCTACTCCGGGCCAGTGGGCTGGGTGGACACGGCGGGCGACGGCGAGTTCGCGATCGCGCTGCGCTGCGGACTCGCGTCTGGGACGCGGCTTCGCCTCTTCGCGGGGGCCGGCATCATGCCGGACTCGGATCCCGACCTGGAACTCGCCGAGACCGAGGCAAAGATGCGCCCGCTCCTGGACGCCCTCGGGGTGTGAGCGCTCATTCTGGAGCCAGAGGATTCACCCCCGCCAGGAGGATTCAACCCGATCTGAAGGGATTAAACCTTCGCTGATCGGCTGCAACACCCCATCGGTCACACGCTCACCTGTGGCCGCGGTGCATCGGCGCACAGCCCACCATCACGGCCTCGCGCACAGCCCCTCCCACCATGCGCTTCAGTCCCCTTGACACGCACGCAAGCCCGCTCTTCGGAGCCTGGGTCCCCTCTTCCGCACGTGGGCCTGCTATTCCGAACCTGGGCAACCCCGCCCACGTACAGGACAGACGGCCCACATGCGGGACAGAGGGTTCACGTGCGGGACACGTTGGCCCCCAAGCCGTTGTCACACGCGGCCAATCCGTCACGGTTCATGGGAGAGCCACACACAGGCCGCGATACTTCAGTATTCACATAAACGAGGCACACACGACCAGCTAAAACACAAGTTTTTCCGCACCATTACACCGGAAACTCAACACTCACGCCACGCCTCGTGTCCTATAACCCAACATCCCCGCCACACGCAAAGGCCCGCCGCCCCACGAAGGGACGGCGGGCCTCGTCGATGAGCGTCAGGACCCCTGGATCGTGACCGACACGTCCCGGGTCGCCCCGTCGCGAGCGATCGTCAGGTTGATGGTGTCGCCCGCCCGGTAGCGGCGCACGTAGCCGATGAGCTGCTTGGGGCTGGTGACTTCCTGGCCTTCAACCTTGAGGATGACGTCGCCGGAGCGCAACCCGGCAGCGGCGGCACCGGAGCCGGAGGAAACCTCCTGAACCTGCGCGCCGACGTAAGTGTCGGAGCCGACGGTGGCGGTTGCGGCCTTGACGGTGACGCCGAGCATCCCGTGGGAGGCAGAACCGGAGGTGATCAGCTGGTCGGCGATGGAGACGACCAGGTCGGAGGGGATCGCGAAGCCCAGGCCAATCGACCCTGCCTGGCCGTCGGCGGAGGTGGCCAGCGACTTGATCGAGGAGTTAATGCCGATGACCGCGCCGGTCGCGTCGAACAGCGGCCCGCCCGAGTTACCGGGGTTGATGGAAGCGTCGATCTGGATGGCGTTGGTGACGACCAGGTCGGAGGACGCCTGCGCCTGGTCCTGCGAGGTGGAGTCCTCGTCCATGGAGACCTCGACGGGGCGGTTGAGTGCGGAAACGATGCCGGTCGTGACCGTGTTCGACAAGCCCAGCGGCGCACCGATCGCCATGACGGGCGCGCCGACCTGCAGGCTTTGCGACGAGGCGAAACGCGCGACCGTCAGGTTCGACGGCGGGTTCTCCAGGCGGATGACCGCCAGGTCGGTGGTCTTGTCGTGGCCGACGATGCCCGCACCGTAGAGGCGTCCGTCCGCCAGGGTGACCTGAATCTGCCCGCCGTTGATCGCGGGCGAGATCACGTGGTAGTTGGTGACGATGTCACCCTGCGCGTCGTAGATGACGCCGGAGCCGGTGCCGCCCGATGACGCGTTCTGGCTCTGGATGGTGACGACTGCCGGCGAAACCGCCGAGGCGACGGCCGTCCAGTCGGTGGCGTCGCTCGACGCGGGCACGGTCGCGACGGTGCCGTTGTTGAGGTTCTGCGGCGTGGTGACGCGCAGCAGCTCGGGGCGCATGTAGAGCATCGCGCCCAGCGTCAGAACGATTGTCAGGAGCATCGCGCCGAGCAGGGCGACCCAGCCTGGACCCTTCTTTTTGACGATGACGACCGGGGCGGGGGCCGAGGCCGGGGCCGGGTATCCCGTGACCGGCTGGCCCGTGGGCGCGCCGTAGGTGCCGCCCGGTGCCGTGGTGCCTTGCGCGTGCGGCTGCGTGTCGGTGGGAGCTGCGGCTGGGGGCGTGACGGGGGCTGAGGCTACCTGAGGCGCAGCCGAGTCCTGGGTTACCGCCCCATCCTGGGGTGCCGACGCCGCCTGCTGCATAGCCGATTCCTGGGGCGCGGGAATTGGGGTGTGAGGAGTGTTAGCCGTGCGCATCTCCTGCGTGACGTCCGCGCCGGTCGGCGCTGGAATTGGCGTGGCGGCGCGCGTCTCCTGCGTGACGTGTTGGGCGGCGGTGCCGCCGACGGTGGGCAGGTCGGTGTCAGGTGCGGACAAGGCCGGACGCTGCGGGTAGCTGGGGGCGGCACTGGCCGCCTGATCGGCCTGTTCATCGGGTCTGGGAATACGAGGCTCAGTCATGGTTTCCTCTGGTGTCAGTTCATTAGTTACTCACCAGTATGAGCCGTTTCCTCAAACGAGTACTGGAAGCCCCCTGTGAGTTTCCTGAATAGTGGACACGCGCGCGGGGAATTCGCGCGGCCGGGATCAGAACTCGGCCTCGCACAGGGCGTTGCGCGCCTGCACGTACAGGTGCGCCGCGCGTTCGATGGGCACGTGGATGAGGCGCGGCCCCGTTACCGGGGCACGAAGGATTGAGGCGAGTTCGCTCGGAGCGTACGCCCGCGCGAATCCGATGCCGTAGGCGGCCGCGAGCGCCTCGTAGTTGACGGCCTGGGCGACGCCGAACCAGCGGTCGTAGGCCTGTGGGGTGGCGGCGCGGCCGTGTTCGAGGGTGGCGAAGATGCCACCGCCCTCGTCGTCGGCGACGATGATGTCGAGGTCGGCTCCCGTCGCCGCTGCGAGCGCCAGCGAGGATGCATCGTGGCTCAGGGTCAGGTCGCCCATGACCGCTGTGACGCGCGACGCCTGGTTCGGGCCTGCGTCCTTCCCGCGCCGAGCGGAGCGAGGGGCCGAGGCCTCGTCGCGGTGAGCGAAGGCCCCAAGACCGAGCGTGATGCCGACGGCGGTGGCGATGGTGCCGTCGATGCCGGCTTGTCCGCGGTTGGAGTAGACGTGACGCCCGTTCAGGGAGGCGACGGCCAGGTCGAAGGCACGCACGGGGTTGGAGGCACCGAGCACGAGGGGGCCGACCGTGGCCGCAGCGACGGCCCGTGCCAGGTCGAGCATGCTGCGCCCAGACTCGCCGGCCAGAAGGGCGTCGATGCGAGAGGCGGCTTCGTCGACGGCGGAGCGCACGCGCGCGGCCCACGTGGCATCGCACGACGGGACGCGGGGTGCAGCCAGCGCGGGCACGACGATGGAGGCGTTGCCGGAGATGTCGACCCACGGGGTGCCGGCGTCGACGACGATGACGCGCACGTCGGGACGGGCGAGCAGCGCGTGGATGGGCCGCGAGAGGGTGGGTCGCCCGGTGACGACGACGGTGTCAACTTCTCGTCCCAGAGGCGACGACACGATGGTCTGCTCGAAGGGGGTCACTTCCCCGCCCGCCCACGCGCCGGACGCGGGTTCCGCCAGGAGCGGGAAGCCTGAGGTCAGCGACCACTGCGCGGCCCGCGGCGAGACACCTTCACCGGCGACGATGAGGCCTGCGCGCGCCTCGCCTACGACGTCCTCCCAGCGCGCGGGCGCGAGGCTGGCGGGGAGCACCCGGGTGGGGCGCGGAACGAACGCGGCCGGGGCCTCGTCTGCGGGATCGGGCGCGGATCCGCCGTCAGACTCCGCGCCAACGCGGACCCCCTGTGGCGTGAGCGGATCCCTGAATGCGACGTTGATCTGGACGGGTCCAGGCGTTCCGGTAGGCGCGCCGAGGGCGGCGGCGAGGGCGCGCGAGAGCTGCCCAACGAGGGAGCGCGAGGGTTCTTGCGGTTCCAGGTCGATGCTGGCGCGGGCGTGGACGCCGAAGAGTCCTGCTTGCGCGGTGGCTTGCGAAGCGCCGACGCCGCGCAGCTCGCCGGGCCGGTCGGCGCTCAGGACGAGGAGGGGGAGGCGCGCGTGGGAGGCCTCGAGGACGGCGGGGGTCAGTTCGGCGACGGCGGTGCCGGAGGTGACGATGATGGCAGGCAGGGCACCGGTGCGCGCGAGGCCCACGGCAGCGAAGCCGGCGCTGCGCTCATCGAGGACGGGACGCGCGTCGCCCCCGAATGCCCCTGCTTCGAGGGCGTAGGCGAAGGGCGCGCTGCGCGAGCCGGGGCAGTACAGGACGTGTGTGAGGCCCAGATCTTCCAGGGTGGACAGGATCGCGCGGGCGGTATCGACGGCGGGCATGCGCCCAGCCTACCGGGAGACCTCTTCCAGGTGCTCGGCCATGCCTTCGAGGCGCATCCCCCACCGGCTGACCAGGTCGGAGTCCTCGGGGCCTCGCCCGATGAGGTTCAGATCCGGCGCGAGGCGTCCGACGGGCAGTCGGCCTCGTTCGGGCACGAGGGGGGTGGTGACGTCTCCGACGAGCAACGAGGCCGTGGCAAGACCGGCGGCTCGGGGGACGCCGGGAACGGCGGCGGCAGCTGCGACGCCGATGGACAGGCCCACGGAGGTTTCGAGCGCGGAGGAGACGACGACGCCGAGGCCGCACTTGCGGGCGACCCGCAGGGCGGAGCGGACGCCGCCGAGGGGCGCGACTTTGATGATGACGACGTCGGCGGCTTCCTTGCGAGCCACCTCGAGGGGGTCCTCGGCGCGGCGGATGGATTCGTCGGCGGCGATGGGCACGTCCACGCTGCGACGTACCTCGGCCAGCTCGTCGACGGTCAGGCAGGGCTGCTCGACGTATTCGATGGGGACGACGCCGGCAGCGTCCGTCATCGCGGGGATGGCCGCGCGCGCGTCGTCAACTTCCCAGGCTCCGTTGGCGTCGAGGCGGATCATAGCCTGCCCGCCGACGGTTTCACGCAGCGCGTCGGCGACGGCGGCGATGCGCGCGCAGTCGCGCGACACGCTCACACCGGGTTCAGCGACCTTGATTTTCGCGGTCGCGCAGCCGCCGGACGCCTTGACACGCTCGTAGGCCTCTTCGGGCGAGATGACGGGGATCGTCACGTTGACGGGTACGTACTTACGACGAGGCACGGGCGGGAAACGGCGTGCGGATTCGAGGGCGGCACCCAGCCAACGCGCAGATTCGGCGTCGTCGTAGTTCCAGAAGGGGGCGGCTTCGCCCCACCCGGCATGACCATGGAGGAGGAGCCCCTCGCGGCGAGTCACCCCGCGGAAGCGCGTGGTCATCGCTACCTTGTACACGAGAATGTCGTCGACGCCTTCGAGGGCGTAGCGCGTCTGGCGGCTCATCGTACGCATGGGGATGCGCATGAGCGTGGCATACGGCGATGCATTCATCGGACCACTCCTTACATATCGGTAATATTGTCACCCATGATGCCCCCCAAGCTCAACCGCTTCACAGTAGCAGTTGTCAGACATTTCGCGCTAACTATCTGAAAATGACAGACTCTCAAGGATTGCCAAACGCCTGGCAAATAAGGATATCTCACACATCACACACGAACTGACTAGTAACAAGCGACTCAACACCCCCACCCCACCCCTCATTCCATGCGGTTAGCTTGCCACCGGGAACGACACGCAGCCGCGCAAGCGACCTACCCGGTTGGACACGCCCTCTTTCCCCAGCCGCCGCGGGACGCGGCCCGGTGCCGGAAGCCCGCCCCGGCCTCGTCCATTAAAATCCGACATATGAGCGCTCTCCCCTTCGTCTCCGACACCTTCGACCCGACGCGCTGGCGCCAGGTCGAGGGCTTCGACTTTTCCGACATCACCTACCACCGCGGTATTTCGCGCGGCCCCGAGGCGGACGGCCGCCCCGAGGGCGCGGATATGCCGGTCGTACGCATCGCCTTCGACCGTCCCGACATCCGTAACGCTTTTCGTCCCGGCACGGTCGACGAGCTGTACCGCGCGCTCGACCACGCGCGCCAGACCTCCTCGGTCGCAGCCGTCATCCTGACCGGCAACGGCCCCTCGGCGCGCGACGGCGGGTACTCGTTCTGCTCCGGCGGCGATCAGAGGGTCCGAGGCCGTGACGGGTACCGCTACGAGGTCGAGGGCGCGGACCCCGAGGCGGCCACCGCCCAGCGCCGCGAGCAGATCGACCCGGCGCGCGCCGGTCGCCTGCACATCCTGGAGGTCCAGCGCCTGATCCGCACGATGCCGAAGGTCGTCATCGCGGCAGTGCCCGGGTGGGCCGCGGGCGGCGGGCATTCGCTGAACGTCGTCGCAGACCTGTCGGTGGCCTCCATCGAGCACGCAGCGTTCATGCAGACGGACGCGAACGTCGGTTCCTTCGACGCCGGCTACGGCTCCGCACTGCTGGCCCGCCAGGCCGGGGACAAGCGGGCGCGCGAAATCTTCTTCCTGGCCGAGCGCTACGACGCGCAGACGGCCGAGCGCTGGGGTGTCATCAACCGCGCCGTCCCCCACGCGCAGCTCGAGGACACCGCGCTCGAATGGGCGGCGATCATCGCGACGAAGTCCCCGCAGGCCATCCGCATGCTCAAGTTCGCCTTCAACCTCGCCGACGACGGCCTTGCAGGCCAGCAGGTCTTCGCGGGCGAGGCCACGCGCATGGCGTACATGACGGCCGAAGCCCAGGAGGGTCGCGACGCCTTCCTCGAGCACCGCGCCCCCCGCTGGGAGGACTACCCGTACTACTACTGAGGCCTGGCCCGCCGGGCGACTGTGCCAGGAGGCCTCGGGATCGCGGACGCGACCCCGAGGCCTCCTCTATGCGCCCCCTTCGCGGGCAGTGAGCGTTATGCCCGTGATCGTCTGATGCCTCTTATCGTCATAGCTGACAGTGACAGTGCCCGTGTATGACTCGGCCATGCCGGGCGCTGGGTTCGGGACAAACAGCCTCTCAATCGTGAAGGTCGTCGGAGAGTCAATGGCAATGGTCACTTGAATGTCGTAGTACCCGACTTCGTCACGGAGGTCAACCTGCTTGACTCTCGGTGGGGCGTTCTTGGTCGCGTCGGGGCATAGGTGCGATGAGCTTCCCTGCGTGTTGATACACTGCGCGATGATCTCCGCGACCTCATACTCTATTTGCTTTTCCAAGACAATAGCATCGAAAGTGAAAGGCCTCACCGTCGTTGCGCCGGTACTCGACAGCTCAACGTTGAACAGAGACCGGACTGCGCGGTACTCGTCATCTCGATAGAGCTGCTGAAGCTCGCCAGGCAACGAGCTTAGGCGCGCTTCGCTACTGAATGAGCGCGCGCCGATCTCATATATCCCCGGATAGAGGGTCAACGTGAGGGCCCGTCCTTTGACCGGCCACTCCGCCACGGGGTTAAAGGAAGCGATGGTAGCGCCGTTGAAGAGAACCTCGGTCGTGGCGGCGGGCAACTCGACCGTCACAGTCTGCGCCATGCTCGTAGCGATCATCCACGGCGCATCCAGGCTCTCACGGCGCGCCACCATCTCGATATGCTCAGGCGCTACCGTCCTGCCGAAAGGGGTACTCGTGACATTAAAGGTCGCTGTGAGCCTGTCAGGCGAGAGCGTCCCCTCAGAGAGGTTGACCTGATAGAACTTTCGAGCTTCACCCCTCAAATCAGCGCCCGCATCGGTGAGCATCCGCTCCGGGTCGGTGGAATTGGCGAGGCCATCCATCGCGGCTGCCTCGTCAACGTTTCCCTTTAGGATTGCATCGCAGTAGGCGTTCACCACGCTGGTCGCACCGGCCAGAGCCTGCGCGTCCAGTTCCCGGTTCACCCGCTCAACGTGCGAGCGCCACGCCAACACGGAGGCGACCGCCCCAACAATGAGGACGAGGACCGCGACGCTCGTCAACCAGTAGCGCTTTCGCGCAAAAAATACCGGCGGCGACACAGACCAACGCAGCCGAGCCCGCACCACACGCGCGTACAGGCGGTGATACAACGTCCGAGCGTTCACGATACCTCTCTCCAATGCGAGGAGAACCTAACCGCGTGCCATCCTACCGGCCAACACGCGCTCGACAAACCCCCGCTGTCACGTCGCCAGTCAGACCTTGCGAGCGCCGACAGCCACTTGTTCCGCGCCCCTCCCCTTTGGTA